>JBILSG010000270.1:0-3906 GCA_044372235.1 Chitinophagaceae bacterium | reverse complement strand
TTTGTAACCTCAGGCATCAGAATAGGTGTGCCTGCAATCACAACAAGGGGACTCAAAACTGAACACATGCAAACTGTTGTTGAGATGATCGATAAAGTCCTGATGCATGCTGATGACGAGCAGGTTGTTGCAGCTGTCAAACAGGATGTCAAATCATTTATGCAGCAATTCCCCCTGTATCCTGAACTTGGCTAAATCTTAACTATGATACAACGCATACAAACCTTATGGCTATTACTCAGTATTGCATCCGCTGGAGTGCTCTGCTTTTTCCCAATCTATGAAGGTCTGTTTCTGAATGGCACAACACAGGCATTTGGTGTTAGAGAAAACATTTTTTTGTTTGCAGGCATTACCCTGATTGCCCTCATCAGCCTCGTTAATATTTTCTTTTTTAAAAACAGGGGCAGACAAAAAATGATTATCCTGATCAACATGCTGCTTACAGGTGGGATATTTGCAGCACAATATTTTCTGATTGAGCAACTGAAAAAAGATATAGGTATTGTTCAGGGCGACTGGCAGATGGCTGCCATGCTGCCCATATTCATCATCATCTTCCACATATTTGCATTTGCCGGTATCAGAAAAGATGAAAAATTGCTCAGCAGTGCAGACCGCATGCGTTAATTATGACAACCAATCAAGCTTATACATTCCCTGTAAAATTTGAAGACGTACATTATATTGCGGCTCTTTACACGGCAAATACAGACAAAATAAACGAGATATTGCATGGGACCGGCCTCAAAGCCGGTCTTCATTTTTTTGGTAAACCTACAGTAGCCCTGGGTTTGATCAAATACAAAAAATCAGACCTGGGCGCATACAACGAAATCATCCTTTCCATACCTGTAGTTCAACACCATGAGAAAACGGGATTGTCTAACTGGATAGACTTATATGCGAATTTCAATAAGAGAAAGGGAGGTCAGTACATCATCCATATCCCTGTCACAACACAGGTTTCTGTTGATGCAGGCAGAACATTATGGGGATACCCCAAAACCCTCTTACCCATAACACATGACTTTGAATCCGGGGGAATCAATACCATGCTTTTTAATGAGTCAAATAAGCCAGTGATTACAATTAAAGGCAAGTCCGGTTTTGAAATCCCAATGCCTGCAATGCCTTTGATGACCTATTCATTTTTGAATGAGGCTTTGCTCAAAACCACAGTGAATGTATCCTGTAAGATGAGCTGCAAAATAAATTCAGGATTAACAATTCAGGTCGCAGACCCGAATCATCCCATTGGAAAAACAATCCGGGAGCTGGGTATTGAAAATAAAAAAACCATTTTCACTCTTGAATCGAAACAATTCAAGGCAGGCTTCAATAAGGGACAAATCATTGCGCAATGATGGTTAAAGCTCAAAGCTGATTTATACCTAAGGAAGCTGCGCAAGTAATCTTTTACGGAATCGGTGAAAATCAACTGTAATGGTGTGTCTGGGCGTATTAATCTGGCTGAAATCCGGGTGTTTCAGTTCTGCCGAAATCCGCTTTTGAATATCAGCAGGACGTTTCCACTTACCAGATAACTCCCTTGCCATGATTTTACTCTGCAACTCCGAGCCCGGCCAGATGCATCCCAGGGGTTGAAACAATCCAATAAAATAAAGATTTACAATTTCCGGATGCATCATCCTCAGCCATAGCGGCACTTCACCTGTTGAATAATCTATCAGCGATTTTTCAAAAAACGGATGTGCGATGATATATCCGGTACAGGCAACAATAATATCATATTCGCCCCGGGAACCATCTTTAAAGATAACAGTATTCCCATTCAGGGAATCAATGTCTTTCCTTGGTTTTATCTTACCATGCCGTATGGTAAAAAACAGGTCTTCGTTGATGGTTGGATGGTGTGAACCAAGCGGACCATCCGGCTCCTGCAACCCATAATCACTATTGCGCCCGTTTCTAAAAAAAAGGCTGATGGCAGAAAGCTTTTGCCAAAGTTTTCGAGGCAGCCAGTGTATTTTGGTACTGAAAACATCTGCAGGTTTACCCATCATAAACTTAGGGGCAATCCAGTATCCCCTCCTCCAACTCATGTCTACCGATGCTGCAACACGGCTGCTTTCAACCGCTACATCACAGGCAGAGTTTCCTCCACCAATCACCAGCACCCGTTTACCGGCAAATCTTGAAAATTTCTTTACTTCATGAGAATGAATGAATTCACCAGCAAAATTTCCCGGATATTCCGGCATTCGCGGAAGCCAGTGATGACCATTACAAACAGCCAGGGCATCAAAAATTTCAGTTGATTCTTCATCATTACACTGAACAGTGACCTGCCATTTTCCATCAGGCAGCTGCTCACAATTTTTAACAAGCGTTTTGAATCGGATCAATCCGTACAATTCAAAATGACGCGCGTAATCCTGAAAATAGTTGGCCAGGTGCTTGTGGGAAGGATAATCGGGATAGTCTGCCGGCATTGGAAAGTCAGCATATTCACTCAGTGTTTTGGAAGAAATGATATGTGTTGTTTCAAAAACAGAACTGTGTCCAACCTCTTCTGTGAAAACCCAGTTTCCTCCTACGTCAGAACCCAGATCATAGACAACCACTTCCATCCCTTCATCCCTGAGGTTTTTGGCGGCCGTAATTCCAGAAGGACCTGCACCGATTACACAAACTTTTTTAGACCCCATAATGCTCAAAAGTTAATAGATTTTATGCATAAAATTGAAACGAATCCCCATCAAAAAGACCTTTGTCACTCAGCTTGACATGAGGTATTACCAGTAATGCCATAAACGATAAAGACATGAATGGTGACTGTAAATTGGAACCCAGAGACTTGGCAAAATGATCAATAGCCGTATATGCAGCAGCTACATTATGTCCTTCATCCATGCTCATCAATCCGGCTATTGGCAAAGGTAAAACCATGTTTTCATGATCACCTACACAACTGATTCCACCTCTTGAAGCAATCACCATATTGATGGCCTGCAAAAGGGATTCATCATCCGTACCCACAGCAACGATGTTGTGCGAGTCATGCGCCACAGATGAGGCCATTGCCCCTTTTTTCAGTCCGAAACGATGTATAAATGCTGTTGCAACCGGAGCCTGATGATACCTGTTCACAACAACCAGTTTAAGAACATCCGCATCAATATCCGGTTGCCAGCAACCATCTTCAAGTCGAGGTAATAAGTCCAGCTTTTCTGTGATGAGTTGTCCGTCTATACACCCAATAACCGGATAAACCTTCCCCTGTTCCGCTTTACAACTCAAATCTTCAAGTTTGATCGGAGCAATATTAAACCTGTTAACAGGGTTTTCAGGAGAGATAAATGCGGGCATGGTGGATATTCCGTCTCGGGCAACTTGTGTTCCACCAATGTATGTTTGGAGCACTTTAAAATCTGATAGGTTATTGACGAGAATAAAGTCAGCAGGATCCCCTAACCTTAACAGACCTACATCCAGGCTGTAATGCAAAACCGGATTTACAGTAGCAGCCCTGATTATATTGAAAACATCAGAACCTGCAGCTACTGCCCGGGAACAGAGTGTATTGATATGCCCCAACTCCAGGCTGTCTGGGTGCTTATCGTCTGAACAAAACATCATCATTCCCGGATATTCATCGAGTAAACCGATCAATGCGTCAAAATTTTTGGCTGCACTGCCTTCACGGATGATGACTTTCATCCCCACAGCGATTTTTTCCGCGGCTTCTTCGCGGGTAAAACATTCGTGATCGGTGGAAATTCCCCTGCCGGCATACTGCCTGAGCGCATCTCCACGCAGTCCGGGTGCATGGCCATCAATAACTTTTCCCACCGCCTTGGCGGCATTGATTTTTTTCATTACTTCTTTATCTCCGGCGATGGCACCTGGGAAATTCATCATTTCACTCAGGTATTTTACTTC
>JBILSG010000269.1:0-3911 GCA_044372235.1 Chitinophagaceae bacterium | reverse complement strand
AGACAGCTTGGTTTTATCTCGTTGAACATTTCACTTCAGCCTGATGAGGTGCTGGGTGTTGCCTATCAGTATGCAGTTAACGGAAAAATTTATCAGGTTGGTGAATTCGCACAGGATATTCCGGTAGACAGTACCAGCGGGGTGCAGAAAGTACTTTTTCTGAAATTGCTTAAAGCCACTTCTCAGCGTACCTCTTTGCCTATCTGGGACCTGATGATGAAAAATATTTATCCTGTTGGATCAGGCCAGCTCGAAAGGCAAGACTTCCAGTTTAACGTCCTGTATCAGGAGCCGGGAGGTGGAGAAAAAAGATACCTTCCTGAAGGTGATCAGGCAGGTGTACCCCTGATCACGCTGATGAATCTGGACAGGCTCAACAACCAGAATGATCCGCAACCTGATGGGGTCTTTGATTTTGTGGAGGGCTATACCGTAAACTCCTACCAGAGCAGGGTCATTTTCCCAGTGCTTGAACCCTTTGGGCATGATCTGGATTATGCCTTCACCACTGATCCCGCCCTCCGGGAAAAATATCTTTTCTATCCACTATATGACACCATCAAGGCTATTGCACAAACCTTTGCAAACCTAAACAGGTTCATGATCAGAGGAAGTTCAAAGTCTTCTGGTGGCGGCGGCGGAGACATCTCATTGAATGCCTTTAACATTCCACAGGGATCAGTGACAGTGACTGCAGGCGGACAAACCCTGGTAGAAAATGTGGATTATACCATCGACTACCTGGCTGGTACAGTAAGGATTATAAATAATGCCATTAAAAACTCAGGTTTACCCGTTAATGTGCAGTTCGAAAACAATGCAACCTTTGGTGTTCAGCAGCGCACGTACCTGGGTATGCGGTGGGATTACCTCTTTAGTGATAAGCTCTCCATTGGAGGCACTATGGTTCGGTTGAGCGAAAGACCGTTTTTCACTAAAATGGAGTATGGATCTGATCCGATTCGTAACAGCATGACAGGCTTTGATATCAATTACAACAGTGAATTGCCCAGGTTGAGCAAATGGTTGGGCAAACTGCCCTTCTATGAGGCAAATGGTTCTTCCAGCATCAACTTCTCTGCAGAAGCGGCGAAAATGACACCCGGCCATGCTCCTCAGATTGGGAGAGGTGGTGATGGGCTAATTTATCTGGATGATTTTGAAGGTACCAAATCGAGCATCGACCTGCGCTTTCCCATAGTGGGCTGGACCCTGGCTTCAACACCATATGGTGCAACGGACCGATTTGGGAATACCCTGTTTCCGGAAGCAAGTTCTTTTGACAACATTGATTATGGCAAGAACAGGGCAAAACTGGCTTGGTATAACATTGAACCGATACTTCAGGAAAAACGCAATCTCAACAATCCGCTGAGAAACGATGTAGCTCAACTGGCAGACCCACGCGTAAGAAGCATTGGACAACAGGAGATCTTCCCAAGGCGTACACCTGATTTCGGGCAAAGCCAACTCGTAACCTTTGACCTGGCTTATTTCCCGAAAGAGAAAGGTCCATATAATTATGACGCACTGAATATTGAAAGCAACGGACAACTGAAAAATCCCGGCAAACGCTGGGGTGGAATCATGCGTGGCATCGACCAAACTGATTTTGAAACTGCCAACATAGAATTTGTGGAATTCTGGGTGCTGGACCCTTTCATTAAAGGCACGGTTCCGTCAGGAGGCTCCTTATACCTCAACCTGGGAAATATTTCCGAAGACATCCTCAAAGACTCCAGAAGATTTTATGAAAATGGTTTATCTACGCCAACTATACCTGCTGCAACAGCAACATCAAACTGGGGAACTTCTCCGCTGAACCCTATTCAGATAACCCAGGGATTCAGCAATGACCCGGCAGACAGGCCATTTCAGGATGTGGGCTTAGATGGACTTTCAGACTCAGGAGAAGTTAAACTGAGATCTCAGTATCTCAATGAACTGGCAACACGCTATGGCGTAACATCCAAAGCCTATCAAGATGCGAGCTCCGACCCATCATCAGATAATTTCAGGTATTACAGAGACCCATTTTATGATAAAAACAATACGGGCATACTGGGGCGGTATAAAAACTTCAATAGTCCGCAAGGCAACTCTCCTATTGCGAATGCAGGTTCAGATTTTGCATCTGCCTTTACCCTTTATCCCGATAGTGAGGACCTGAACAGAGATAATACACTGAATGAGTCAGAAGAATATTTCCAGTATCGGATAGACCTGAAGCCTGCCGGAGATCCGGTTATGCAGGTTGGACAAAACTTCATCGCTGATAAGAAATCTGTTAATGTTACACTGGCAGACGGCACCAAACAGGATCAGATCTGGTATCAGTTCCGGGTACCCATCACTGCCTATGAAAGCAAGGTTGGAGAGATTCCCGATTTCAAATCCATCCGCTTTTTCAGGATGTTCCTGACCGATTTTGCTGACTCTGTTGTACTCCGGTTTGCCAAACTGGAACTTGTTCGCAACAACTGGAGGCGGTTCGCTTACGACCTGGATACCACAGGTCAGTACAAACCCATAGACCTAGCTAATAATGCCACCCGTTTCAATGTTTCTGCCGTTAATATTGAAGAAAACGACAGGAGAGACCCCATACCCTACCGCACCCCACCCGGAATTGAAAGAGTGCAGGCCCTTAGTAACGGAGGAATCAATATCCTTCAGAATGAACAGGCACTCAGCATCAATGTAGTTAACCTCAGAGAGGGTGACGGAAGAGCTGTATTCAAATCATTCAGCCACGACCTCAGACAATACAAAAAACTTTCCATGTTTTACCATGCAGAAAGTCTAAAGGAATTCAGCGCAATCCGAGACGGAGAGGTTTATGCTGTGGTGCGGATTGGTAACGATTACATCAACAACTTTTATGAGATCAAATTCCCACTGAAGGTCACACCCTTTGGCTCTTCAGATCCCAAGGTCATCTGGCCGGCAGAAAATGAGCTCAACTTTGACCTTGTTGAACTTATCAAATTAAAAAACGAAAGAAACCTCAGCACCAATAATGCTACTGCTTTATATAGAAAAGTAATCAACGGGAAAGTATTTTCCATTATGGGAAATCCCAACCTGGGCGAAGTTAAAGGTATACTTGCCGGTATAGAAAACCTCAAAGATGCTACCGGAGGCAGAATAATCAATACAGAGGTTTGGATTAACGAACTGAGGTTGTCTGGATTAAATGAAGAAGGCGGATGGGCTGCAGTTGGACAAATGAATATCCAGCTGGCTGACCTTGGAACAGTTTCTATGTCGGCCAATATTCACACAATAGGATTCGGGCAGCTGGAACAACGGGTAAATGACCGGTTTCGGGATAACCTGCAGCAGTTCGATCTCTCTACCAACCTGCAGTTGGGTAAGTTGTTGCCAAAACAACTCGGACTCGAAATTCCATTTTTCGCTAACCTATCACAGACCTTAAGTTCACCCGAATATGATCCGTACGATAAGGATATAACGCTGAAAGAAAAATTCAGCCTTTACAAAGACAAACGTGATTCTATTAGGAATGACGCTGTTGATTTTACCGGGACAAAAACATTCAATTTTACCAACGTAAGGTTTGCTCAGAAACCCGATCAGAAAATAAGGTTATGGAGCATCTCCAATTTGGACTTCAGCTATTCATTTACTGAAACCATCCAACGGAATCCACTCATAGAAAATAATGAGGTCAGTCGCACGCAGGGTGGCATTGGCTACAATTATACCAAAGAAGCCAATTACCTCGAACCCTTCAAAAAGCTGATCAAATCTAAAACTCCCTGGCTTGATTTCATTCGTAATATCAACTTCAATCCATCCCCGTCTCTTATTGGAATCAGAATGGATTCAAGAAGACAGTTTGGTGCGATCAGACCCAGAAATGTAGGTGGAGGGAAATACAAAATTCC
>JBILSG010000268.1:0-3914 GCA_044372235.1 Chitinophagaceae bacterium | reverse complement strand
ATGGTGGGCTAACAAAGTGACCAACAAGGATTGGGCACACATGTGGATACAGGAAGGCATTGGAACCTATGCAGAAGCCCTGGCTCATTATGAATTGGGAGGTCAGTCCGCTTATGATCGTCTGATAGCTGCCCACAGGCGTGGGATCAGGTACAAAAAACCTATGGTAGGTGCTGAAGAACTCTCTGAAGATGAAACCTATGCCCAATCGGACATATATACTAAAGGCTCATTTTTCATGCATAGCCTTCGCTTTGTGGTGGGTGATGCTATCTTTCTGCCAACACTATACAAGCTCGCAACTGATCCGGCATACACGTATGATAATTTTGTAACATCCAAAGATGTTGAACAACTTTTCAGTAAAGCTGCAGGTACTGACCTGAAACCATTTTTTGATTTTTATTTGCGTACAACAGATGTTTTGGATTTTACCGTGAAAGAGGTCGGTTACCAACAGTATCTCATCAGGATAAACAATCATTTCATGCCTTTGCCTCTTGAAATCATCACTTCAAACGGCAAACAAAAAACAACCATTGGTAAAGAGGGCATCACTGTTCAAAGTGCGGTTCCGCCACAAGTGGATCCCAATGGAAATTATTTGAAAAAAATCACTTTCATCCCATGAACCGTATCCGATTGATGCTGATTGCAGCTTTGGTTAGTGCAGCCCAATACTGTTGGGCCGACAACTATCCCATCAACCGTGCTCTTGATATCCAACATTATGCATTTCAGCTTACGCTCTCAGACCAATCGGATGAAATCGTTGGTGAAACCACCATACAAGTCTTGTTTAAGACCGCAGACAGTAAAAGATTGCGATTGGACTTTGCCAATCAAAATCCCCAAACAGGTGGTAAAGGCATGTTGGTTGAAGGGGTATTTTTCCAAAACAAACGCATTTCATTTCAACATGCAGATGATGTTTTGTGGATTGATTTGCCACAAGCATTTGGATCAAATTCAGTGGCATCATTTGTTGTCAAGTATAGGGGCGTACCCGCTGATGGTTTGAGGATTGGGCTCAACAAATACGGCGCAAGGTGTTTCTTCAATGAAAACTGGCCCAACAGAACCCGGCACTGGTTGCCAACAGTAGACCATCCGTATGATAAGGCTACCAATGAGTTCATCATCAAAGCACCGGCACATTATCAAGTGGTATCCAATGGATTGTTGGTTGAAGAATCCATCATCAGTCCACAACTTAAGCTTACCCACTGGAAACAATCAGTACCCATTTCATCATGGTTGTATGTTTTAGGAGTGGCTCAGTTTGCCGTGCAGCAAGTAAGTGATTTCAATGGCAAACCCATACAAACCTGGGTCTATCCGCAAGACCGTGACAATGGCTTTTATGATTTTGCCAACCCTACCAAAGATGCAATGGAATTTTATTCCATGTATGTAGGACCATATGCTTATGAAAAATTGGCCAACATCCAATCGCCCAGTGTTGGAGGAGGCATGGAAACTGCTTCTGCCATATTTTATGCCGAAAATCTGGTCAATGGCAAGCGAGATAACAGGATGAAATCGGTAGTCATCCATGAAATTGCCCACCAATGGTTTGGTAATGCAGTGACAGAATCAACCTGGGATGACGCTTGGTTGAGTGAAGGTTTTGCCACCTATTTCACCTTGCTCTTTCAGGAGTATTACTACGGTTCAACTGTATACACAGCGGAGTTGCAAAAATCAAGACTCCGCATATTCGATTATTATAAAAAAGACTCAACCTACAAAATAGTTGATAACCGAACTGCCGAGGAGGGGCCTGTTACCAACAATATGACTTATCAAAAGGGTGCGTGGTTTTTACACATGCTACGCAATAAGATGGGTCAAGAGGCATTTATGCAGGGCATTCGGGCTTATTATAGGAAGTTTTACAACGCGAATGCTACTACGGATGATTTCATGGATGAAATGCAAAAATTTTGTGCTTCGCCATTAAATGGATTTTTCAACCAATGGCTCAAAAGACCTGAAGTATTGAACATAAATGGATCTTGGCAGTATGATGCCCTTGCTGAGCAACTTATTGTAAACCTTCAACAGTTGCAGCATAGTGATTTTGTATTTGATATGCCTGTAGAAATTCAAATAATTGGAGAAGGTAACCCATCGCCACAATTCATAACCATAAACATCAACAGTAAGTCTACATCAGTCAAATTGCCACTTTCTCAAAAACCTGTAGCAATATTGACCGACCCGAATACACTTCTGTTGGCTGCTATTGAGTTGAAAGAATCGAAATAAGTGAACCTGTTTTCTTCAAATTTGATTCACATGAATAAAGTCTATATAGCAGCGAGTTTGGATGGTTTTATTGCAGATCAAAATGGATCAGTTGATTTCCTCAACAGCTATCCAGATATCCCTGGTGAAGATATGGGCTACAATAAGTTCATTTCCTCCATTGATGCTATTTTGATGGGACGCAAAACATTTGAAACCGTATTGGGTTTTGGGGTGGAATGGCCCTACCATAAGCCTGTTTTTGTTTGGACATCAACATTGACTGAAGTACCCAGCAAATTGAAAGGTAAAGTCTTTTTGATCAGTGGTACACTTAAACAAATCATTTCCTCACTTCGTGAATTGAACCATCATAGCATCTATATTGACGGAGGAAAAACAATACAGTCTTTTTTGCAAGAGGACCTTGTGCATGAAATGACAATCACCACCATTCCGGTACTGCTTGGTTCAGGAATTCCCTTGTTTGGTGATTTGACGTCTGTGCTATCATTTAAGTGTGTCAGCAATTCCATGTATAATAATGGGTTGGTTCAACATACTTATTTGAGAGTACAATAATGCTTTATTTTTGCACTTTCAAACAATTGATTTGCAGGTCTGAATATGGGGAAGCACACCTTTTTGGCTATTTCTTTTTCAATATTTATAAGTTTACTTTACGCGCAAAATACAGTTTCCATCCGCCTGAAGGATGTGGATGGTCAGCCTGTTTCAGGGGCAATGGTTACGTTGTTGTCATTATCCGAGAAAACCCGAAGCTGGAAAAAGGTAAGCGACAGCGTTGGTTCGGTATTTTTTTCTGTTACATCTGGTAATTACCGTTTGCGGGTTGAGGCTTATTCTTTTGAAAAATGGGATCAGGAATGGATGGTTTCCAATAATATGGACACCCTGGTTACATTGGTCCGCGATGCCAAAATGATGAAGGGAGTGGTGGTGACGGCAAGAAAGCCCCTGATGCGGCAAGAAGACGATAAAACGATCGTGGATCCTGAGCCGGTGGCGTTGGGTTCCACCCATGCATTTGAAGTTTTGGAAAAAATTCCGGGCCTGTTCATCGACCAGGATGGCAACGTCTATCTGAACAGTACGAGTCCCTCTGCAGTTTGGATCAATGGCAGGGAGCAGCGGATGAGCAACGCAGACATTGCCACGCTGTTGAAAAGTCTTCCCCCCGGCGCGATTGACCGCGTTGAGCTTGTACGGACACCCTCGGCCAGATATGATGCATCCGGCGTGGGTGGCATTGTGAACATCATCCTCAAGAAAAATGTGCGCATTGGTTTGACGGGTAGTGTGAATGCCGGTTTCAATCAGGGTCAATATGGTAACCAGTTCGGCGGTTTCAATATCAATCACAGTGATGGCGGCAGATCATCTTATCTGAATGTCAATTTTAATGGCAGAAATAGCTTCGACCAAATCAACACATCCCGACAAATCGGGGCAGACTCCTTGTTACAACAGTTTTCAAGAACCCTAACGCCGGGTTCGGGAATGTACATTGGTGCCGGTATGAATAGGGAAATCAATTCAAAGTTGTCTGTGGGGTTTGACAGCAGGGTCAGCATCAACCGTTCCCAAAGTGAGAATCAAAATCCAACAGACATCTTTCGAAAATCCAGCAATCAGGTTTTCTT
>JBILSG010000267.1:0-3929 GCA_044372235.1 Chitinophagaceae bacterium | reverse complement strand
CGTTGATGCAAAAGGCCGAATTTGGGTTACGGAAGCTGTTAATTATAGAAACTTCAACAACGATTCAACAAAGGTATTACACCATGAAAAGGGCGACCGGATAATCATCCTTGAAGACACGAATAAGGATGGCAAGGCTGATAAATCAACGATTTTCACTGAAGACCGTGACCTGGTATCCCCATTGGGCATAGCAGTTATTGGCAATAAGGTCGTTGTTTCCTGCTCCCCCAATCTGATTGTTTACACAGATGTGGATGGTGATGACAAACCAGACCAAAAGGATATTTTACTGACTGGTTTTGGTGGATACGATCATGACCATGCACTACATGCTGTCGTTGGCGGTCCGGATGGCAAATGGCGTTTCAATACCGGTAACGCTGGTCCGCATGTAGTAACCGATAAATCAGGATGGACACTTCGATCTGGTAGTTCGTATAATGGAGGCACTCCTTACAACAACCAAAACAAGGCTGCATTGGTCAGTGACGACGGGCGTATATGGGTAGGCGGCGTTCAGCTGGAAATCAACCCGGATGGAACTGGACTACGTCCTGTTGCCCACGGTTTTCGCAACAGTTATGAAACCTATGTTGATTCCTATGGCGATATGTGGCAAAATGATAATGATGACCAGGTGGTTACTTGCAGGGTGAGTTGGCTGATGGAAGGAGGTAATGCAGGGTATTTTAGTACCGATGGCAGCCGATTTTGGCAGGCAGATCAACGGCCGGGTCAAGACATGTTTACTGCGCATTGGCATCAGGAAGATCCAGGCGTAATGCCTGCTGGAGACAATTCAGGTGCCGGATCTCCAACGGGTGTTGTATTAAATGAAGGAGATGGCTTGGGTAAGGCGTACAGAGGTATGTTGTTTAGTGCTGACGCAGGAAGAAATCTGGTGTTTGGATACAAACCACAATTAAAAGGCAGTGGATTTGAGTTGAAGGGGAAAAGGACCAATTTCATCACATCGCTATCGAAGGATGATGAGGCATACGTTTGGAATGATAAAGGGCATCAATCAGACAAACGGAAATGGTTTCGCCCAAGCGATGTCATGATGGGTACTGATGGTGCCATGTACATTGCCGACTGGTATGATCCTGTTGTTGGAGGGCATCAAATGAAAGACAGCATTGGATACGGAAGGATATACCGGATAACCCCAAAAGGAAAAAATCCAAAGGCTCCATCCATTGATGTCAATACTGAAGATGGATTGCTGGAAGCCTTAAAAAGTCCAGCTATAAATGTAAGGGCATTCGGATTTGAACGTGCAAGAGCGTTGGGATTCAGTAAAAGCACCAAAAAAATGGTGACTACATTGCTGTCATCTGAGAATCCTTACCACCATGCACGGGCCGCATGGCTGCTGAATACTGCAGACAGTGCCAGTAAAAAAACACTGGAACAATGGTTGACGAGTAAGGATATCCGCTTGGGTGTTGCTGCTTTCAGGGCCCTGCGTCAATCCACCACAAAACCTCAACTCCTGAAACTGATCAGCCAACAGATAGGAAGAAATTCATTCCTGGACCGCGAAATGGCTATTGCCTTGCGAGAGTTCAACTGGGTTGAAAAAAAAGGATTGATTGAGCGCATCACCAATCGCTATGATGGGAATGACGACTACTTGCTGGAGACCATCGGCATCATTGCGGAAAAACATGAAGAAGAACTTTATGTTTATATAACCCAAAAATATAGTGCCAAACTTCAAAACGCAACCGGACACTGGATTAAACCATACGCAAGATTGGTTTGGCGGTTACACCCCGTATCCGCTATACCCAAACTCAAAAGCTGGATATTGAATCCGTCTCTTCCTATGACGGAGCGTAAAAGGGCAATGACTGCCCTCGCATTCATCAATGATGTCAAGGCTGCAAAACTAATGCTGGAACTTTCCAGCAGTTCCAGCAAAGTAATTGCTGACCAGGCAAAATATTGGCTGGCCTTCAGGCAGGCAAACGACTGGGGTGATTTGCTGGACTGGAAAACAGTTGGCTTTGATTTGAAACAAGAGCGGCATCTTGCTTCAATGGTTGCTGCCAAAGAACGAATCCTGAATACAAATATTTCAGTTGATGACCGCTGCAGAACAGCTACAGTAATGGCAAATGATGAAGTAGGGGGTAGAATATTGTTAGGACTTGGCGAGGCAAATAGTATCCCTGCCGATATCCAATCCTGCGTCATCAAAGGATTCACTAAAAATCCAGATCTCGGCAATCGATTAAGGGCAGAAAAATTGTTCAGTGAAAAAAATCAACCAGTGGATTTGGGTATGTCAAATGACCCAGGAATTCATGTTGCAGCTGATTTTGAAAAAGGAAAAAATATTTTCATGCAGAAATGTTCATCCTGTCACAAGATATCAAATGTTGGAAGCGAGATTGGCCCTGATCTGACCTTTATCGGAAAAAAATTGGACCAATCCTCCCTCATCAATGCTATCAAATATCCCAATGCCTCCATTGTATTTGGATATGAACCCTGGATTATTGACACAAAAACAGGAGAATCCTTTTATGGCTTTCTGCTTGCAGATGGCAAGAACATTATAATAAAAGACCTATCTGGCAAGAAACATGTAATACCCGCTGAATCGGTAACCAAGAGAAAAAAACAGGAATCTTCCATCATGCCCAACACAGTCTCATTGGGATTGACAGAGGAAGACCTGGTGCACCTTACAAAGTATCTGCTTGAGTTGAAATGATGTTGATTCTGAAGCTGGGTTGCTGGATTATCTCAATAAGCCTGTTCCGATCATATCTGCCCGCATCTGCTCATCATTGTATATCAGGATAAGCTTCCGTCCAATCTCTTCGGGATCAGCGGGATCAAAAAACATGCCGGCCATACCGGTAAACTCTGCCATGGAACTATTGGATACAGTCAAAACAGGCACACCAGCCTTCATAGCATTCACCACAGGTATACCAAAACGTTCCCACCTGCAGGGATGAACCAATGCATAGGCTGAAGAGAGGAGAGAAACCTGGTCGTACGGACCAACATCACCGGTTACAACCACATCATTGCGGTATTTATAATTTTCAAGATCTGCCAGGAAGGGAGCAGCATATTCACCTTGCGGACCACATAAAACGAGTTTCATGTTGCTGCCAATCCGTTTTTTAAAAACAGAAAACCCTTTAAGCAGGTTAATCAGGTTTGCAGCAGGATGAATTGGTCCGCGGTACATGAAATAAGCATCCCCCTGTGTAAACTGGTACCGAACTACATCTCGGGCATCATCATCAGTAACCACATAGGCAGTATCCGCCAGCGGCGGCTTTACAATTATCTTCTCTGCTGTTCCGGGAATCAGCTTTGTCAGTTCACTTCGGGTAACTTCTGAATAGGTGAATATTTCACCATAGCTTGCACACGACTTTTTGAGCCACCTGTTCTCCCTGTGGCGGTCCCAGAACCCTAAACCGGAGGTTTTATCCTGGTGATACAAATCATGCACCCAAAACTCATCAACTCCTTTAAATTGCAGAGCAGTCTGCCTGATGCCGGTATATGCACCGGGAACCTGATTGTTAAAATAGACATTGGCCATAACACAAAGGTATAACGAACGATATAATATTAACTTTGCCGTATGAAGAAAGCTACACAATTCATCCATGCAGGTGCACACCCTGATCCGAGCACTGGTGCCATCATGACTCCCATATTTCAAACCTCCACTTATGTGCAGGAAGCCCCCGGAGTTCACAAGGGCTATGAATACGCACGCTCACAAAATCCCACAAGAACAGCACTGGAGGAAGCACTGGCAGTGATTGAAGGTGGACAATTCGGACTGGCATTCAGCAGCGGAGTGGCAGCTACGGATGCCGTCATCAAACTGCTCAAACCAGGCGATGAAGTCATCTGCGGCAATGATATGTACGGTGGAACCTACA
>JBILSG010000266.1:0-3941 GCA_044372235.1 Chitinophagaceae bacterium | reverse complement strand
TTCCAAAGCGGTAAAGCAGCAATCCGCTCGGCGTCAGCGTAGGGTCTGCATCGGCAAAATTTACAAAATAGTTGCCCTCAATATGGGTTTTGGTGATGTAACCTGCCATTTTCCGGATCAGCTCATTGTCAAATATGTTGATTTTACCTCCTGAAGCATTGAAAAGCAGATCGAGGCAGTCGAACACACTCGCTCCGGCTGCAAACCAGTAACTCGGACCTTCATCACATCCGCCATCATCCCCCAAACTGTTGAGGTATGCGTCCAGTCCAACCATGGATTTATACACCATGAGCTCTCTCCTGATCTTATTTTTTTCAAGCAGGAGTGAACTGAGGATCCAATTCGACATGATCCAGGGGTTCCAGTTGTTGACAGGTTTTGTCCTGCTCATCCAACCGTATTTATCACCATACTGCAGCATCGGTGTAAACAACCGTCTGTCGGTTTCATGATACATTCTTTTCCTTATCAGGGGGTTGATACTGTCCAGCCTGTTTCCCACGAAATAATCAACGAGTGCAACAACTGAAGCTGTTTCTGCTGCGAAGAGATCCACTACGGGTCTTTCCACGTCGGGCAGTCCTGTTCCGCTGATATGGGCTGGAACGCCCCAGTAACTCTCTTCGCAAATGGACCAGATACCATTGAAAATCGCTTCTAGGAAACGTCCTTTTCCTTCCATGCTTTCTGCCATAACCAGGTACATCAGTACTTCCCTTTTCTTAAAGGAAATATTGGAGTGCCTGAGTCTGTCACCACTTCTTTTAAAATCCATGGAGATGGTACCACTTATCGGTTCAAACCGAAAGGAAATGAGTTTCTCCGCATCGCTGATGATGTTTTGTCTGATGAAATCCGGAACCGTATTTTGCCAGGCTTCGGGTGTCTGCGGATAAGGTTTCCACTCAGCTTTGGGCGTCAGAAAACTGGATACAGCTTCTGGCTTGTATAGTGTTTCAAGAATATTTCTGGGTGTTACCTGGGCAGCCAGGAAAAAAGTTGAAAACGAAAGGGCAAGGATGAAAATACTTTTTTTGATCATCAGATATGTGTTGCGTGGTTAAACGTGTTAGCGGGCAGACCAGCAAATCCGCTATTGCGAACCAGAAATGTACATCCGGCCCAGGGTTCCTCAGAAAGCTGCACTTCGTCAAGTCCGCGCCGTGCCGAAGTGACATAGATTTCATCCAGTTTCTCACCTCCAAAGCAGAGGGATGTGATTTGTGAGGCAGGAAGGTGGATGGATGCCAGTTGTTCTCCCGTATTCGGATTCCAGCGGGTAATCTGCCATCCGCCCCAGTGCGCAATCCAGAGCATTCCTTCTGCATCCATGGTCATGCCATCGGGGAATCCGTCTTTTTCAGCTATCTGTATGACAGTTGTACGGTTCGAAAGTTGTCCGCTTTCCGGTACCACATTAAAGCGGTCCACCCTGAGTGTGGGTGTGTCTATGTAATACATGAACCTGCAATCAGGAGTCCAGCAGAGGCCGTTGGAGATTGTAGCTCCCTGAAACATGGCTTTGGGCTGCAGGTGGCTATCCAGCATATACATCGATCCACTTGGGTCTTTTTCATTGAGAGACATGCTGCCTGCCCAGAACCTGCCGAATGGATCACACTTGCCATCATTGAACCTGTTGGTGGGGATATGGACTTCCGGATCATGAATGAGATGCTGTTGTCCTGTAAACCTGTTGATGAAGGCAAAGCCGTTTTGAAGAGCTGCCACAAGGTGTCCGTTTTCCCGCAAGGCAATGGCGCCAGGCATACTTACGGTGGGAATGGTATGCAATGATGCTCTGCCTGTATTGTACTCATGTATGCAGCAACTTACAATGTCTACCCAGAGTATGGCTTGCTTTTCAGGGTCCCATACCGGGCCTTCGCCAAGGATAGAGGGGTGGTCGCACACAGGAAGGATGGATGTATTCATGATGGTTTCAATACGGTGATGGGCTCATCGATGTCCAACCACCATCAATCACAAGCGATTGTCCTGTGATGTGCCTGGCGGCATCAGACGTGAGGAAAAGTGCCGCATGCGCAATATCATCCACACTTGCCGGTCTGCCCATGGGTGTAATGCGGGACCAGGTATCTGTGTAAGCAGGATCTTCAAGGGTTCGTTCTGTGAGGGTGGCTCCGGGAGCAATGGTATTTACATTGATGCCAAATTCAGCCACTTCGGAAACCAGGTTTTTAGCCAGCATTTCTATTGCGGCTTTGCTCATGGCATAGGCAGCCAGATTTTTATGTGCCTGGTGTCCAACTACAGAAGATGTAAAAAGCAATGATCCTCCTTTTCCCTGTTTGATCATCTGATTGGATGCAGCCTGAGCCAGGTAAAATGTACCGCGCAGGTTTACCTGCATAACCCTGTCAAAATCAGCAACAGGATAGCTGCTGAATGCACCGAAAAGTGTAATGCCAGCAACTGACATCGCAATTTCAAGATCCCCGAAATCAGTCGCAGCTCTTTCAACCATTTCCTGGATAAACCCGGTATCGCCGGCATCACCCGGCATTGCTGTGCAGGTACCGCGGAGATTAACTTTCATTGCTGCAAGCTGACAGAGTTCGGGATTGATATCGTTCAGTATAACATGTTTCCCTGATGCTGCCAGCATTTCACAAATGCGCAGACCAATACCCTGCCCGGCCCCGGTTACAATGGCTAGTTTCCTTTTATCAGTCGTATTCATGTTCTTTTATGGCATATAAAAGACTTCCTGCAGCGGGATACTCACTGGTGAGTGGTCTGCATGGGTCTCCATAATGTCTTTCATGTGGGTCCACCATTTCTGCATCACAGGTTGTTCGGGAAGTTCATTCAGGCGGAGCGAGTCTGTAACGCAGAGCACCCCGAAAAGATGCCCCGTTCTTTCATCCAGAAAAATAGAGTAATCAGATATGCCCTTTTCCCGGAGTAGTCCAACCAGTTCTGGCCAGATTGCATCATGTCTTCTTTTGTATTCATCCTCCATCCCGGGGAAGAGATTCATCCTGAATGCCAAGCGTTTCATAATCGTCAAATGGTGACGGAATTTACTGATATTTTTTCAATATTTGATGAAATTCGGATGAACGGTGCCCGCCAGTTTATCCGGATGATTTAATTTATTTCAACCAGTAGTATTAATGTGTTTTAAGGAAGGCAATGGCTTTGCTGTATGAGTCGGCTGTGGCATTGGCATCGTGACGGGGGTTACTGGGATTGGCAAAACCATGACCTGCTTCATACTTGTGGGTTACGAGTGGTTTGCCGATATCCGCCATGCTTTTTTCAAATGCGTTTACCATCTCCGGGGAAGGTGACTTATCGAGGTTGCCAAAAAAGCCCAGCACATCACACTGTATCGTTTTCAGCTTTTCAATATCTGTTTCGGGTCTTCCGTAAAACATGATAGTGCCTTTGGCCTGTTTGCCGGCAAGGATTGCTGTTTGTAAACTCCACATGCCGCCAAAACACCAGCCTACTGAATAGATGCCCGCGTCTTGTCCGGCTTGTGTGATAGCCGCTTTGATGATGGTGGCTATTCTGGCAGGATCGGAACTCCTTGAATACTTCATGGCACTGTCTGGTGTAGCGGCCACTTTGCCGTCAAACAAGTCAACGGCGAGGACGTTGAAATCACCAAGAGAAGCAGCATATTTATCAGCTTCAGCCATAATCTGGTCATTCAATCCCCACCATTCCTGAATCACAATAAGCCATTTTTTACTCTTTTTATTTGGTGCGATATAATATCCTTGAGCATCTTTCCCGTCAGCTGCAGGGAAGGAGATTCTTTTTCCCTGTGCTTGCCAGTTGTTTAATGCCAGCGGGGCAGGATGAAGGGAAGCGAAAGACCATTCGCCTGACTCTTTGATGTATTCCTGAACTGCCTCACTTTCCATACAGCTGATGATGTCAGCCGCCTGGGGTAATTTGCGTTT
>JBILSG010000265.1:0-3948 GCA_044372235.1 Chitinophagaceae bacterium | reverse complement strand
AAACCAATCATCAGTCCGCGCCCACGAACACCGCTGATTTCCGGGATGGCCTGCAACTCTGCCATCAGGAATTGACCGATTGACAATGCATTCTCCATCAGCTTATCTTTTTCAATAACTTCCAACACTGCAAGCGCAGCGGCACAGGCCAGGTGGTTACCCCCGAATGTAGTGCCCAGCATGAAATGTTTGGCTGGTATTTTTGGGCTCACAATGATCCCGCCAATGGGAAATCCATTGCCCATTCCTTTTGCCATGGTATAGATATCGGCATCAATGCCTGCAAAATCATGACTGAAAAACTTTCCTGTGCGGCCATACCCACATTGCACACTGTCTGCTATATACACAGCACCATGGTGGTCGCATTGTTTTCGGATTGCCTGCAGGAAGGTATTGTCTGCGACATTGATACCGCCAACGCCCTGAATGCCTTCTATGATAACGGCTGCCACCTGATCTCCATATTTATTGAAATGGGCTTCCAGCGCATCTGTATCGTTGAAAGGAAGAAAATCAATGTTTTCTGTTTGGTTAACAGGCGCAACGATAGCTGGATTATCTGTGGCAGCCACCGCAAGGGATGTTCTGCCGTGAAAAGCTTTTTTGAAAGCGATAATTTTTTTTCTTCCGGTGTGAAAGGATGCCAGTTTGAGTGCATTTTCATTGGCTTCCGCACCGGAGTTACAGAGGAAAAGGGCGAAGTCTGACTTATCAGACACCTGCCCCAGTTTTTCAGCCAGCTGCACCTGAAGTGGTATTTTGATGGAGTTGGAGTAGAATGCAATCTTGTGCAATTGTTCCGTTATCCTGTTCACCCAATGGGGCTGGGTATGGCCAATGCTGATAACAGCGTGGCCACCATAAAGATCGAGGTATTCAGTTTCTTGATCATCCCAGACGCGGCTTCCGGCTGCCCTGGTAATTGTAATATTGTTAAGCGGGTAAACGTCGAATAGTTTCATGATGCAGTATAAAGGTTGTTGGCAATATTAGCGGAAAGTTTGATACCCTTGATCATGGCGGAACTGAGTGCTTGGGAGTTTCTTTTGGTAAGGGTGATTTCCTGATCCTGAGAGTGTAGCTTTCATGTTTCCGGATTTAAAAGGCTAAAGATTTGAGTTGAAGTCCGATTGATTGGTCCATTCCAAAGAGGATGTTCATGTTCTGCACAGCCTGTCCGCTAGCACCTTTGAGCAGGTTATCTACCACACTGTGAATAACCAGCTTATTGCCTTCTTTTTCTATGTGAATCAGGCACTTATTGGTGTTGACGACCTGTTTCAGGTGAATCTGCTGGTCGGAGATGGTTGTAAAAGGATGGTTTTGGTAGTATGCTTTGTAGAGGACAATTGTCTCCTCCAGTGAAAGTTGGGATTTTACAGTGGAGGAGATGAATATTCCTCTTGTGAAATCACCACGCCAGGGAACAAAGCTGACTTCTGCGGTAGCATGGCCTTGTAACTGTGCCAATGACTGGTGAATTTCTCCCAGGTGCTGGTGGGTCAGTGTTTTGTAAGCCTGTATATTATTTGCCCGCCAGCTGAAATGGCTCGTGGCGCTGAGTGATTGTCCTGCTCCGGTAGAGCCTGTAATGCCGGTGGTGTATACTTCTTCAAGCAAGCCAGCTTTAGCAAGCGGGAGTAACCCAAGTTGAATAGCTGTGGCAAAGCAACCGGGATTGGCAATGTTATCTGCAATTTGAATTTTTTCAAAATTAAGTTCTGGCAGTCCGTAAACAAATTTCCTTTCTCCACTTAGTGCATCTTTATCCAACCTGAAATCATTGGCCAGGTCGATTATTTTCATACCTGAACGGAATGAATGCTCACTGAGCAGTTTTGCAGATTCACCATGACCCAGACAGAGGAACAACACATCAATATCCTCGCTTATTTCACCCGCAAAAACCAGTTCTGTGGAACCGATCAGATCAGTATGAACTTTATAAACAGGCTGTCCGGCGTTGCTTTTGCTGTGAATGAAACGGATTTGAGCATGGGGGTGATTGAGTAAGAGCCGGAGCAGTTCTCCTCCGGTATAACCAGCTCCGCCCATGATGCCGATATGGATTTGCTTTTCCATGATTACTGTTGCTTGTTTTCTTCCTGAACCGCGTTCCAGATGATGGTCTGGTTGCCAAAAATCTTGCTGAATCCGCGCACATCCTCCCCTGTAAAGCCTGAATTCATCTCCCCGTATTTGCCGAACCTGCTGTTCATCAGATCAAAAGAGGATTCTATGCCAACAACATGAAAACGGTAGGGCAGGAGCTGTATAAAAACTTTTCCAGTAACATTTTGCTGGGTGGATGTGAGGAAGGCTTCAATGTTGCGCATGACGGGATCAAGGATTTGTCCTTCATGCAGCCAGTTTCCATAAAACTGAGCCAGTGTGTCTTTCCACTGCAGCTGCCACTTGGTCAGCACATGTTTCTCCAGTGCATGGTGGGCTTTGAGGATGACCATGGGTGCTGCTGCTTCAAATCCAACGCGCCCCTTGATGCCAATGATGGTGTCGCCTACATGGATGTCTCTTCCAATCCCAAACGGACCAGCCAGTGTCTGAAGATATTGAATGGCTTTGGATGGATGCTCAAAATGGTTATTGTTCACACCCACCAGTTCACCTTTGGAGAATTCCAGTGTAACATCTTCTCCTTCCGTTTTTGTTACCTGAGTTGGCCAGGCAGATTCTGGCAGCATCCCTTTGGATGAAAGTGTTTCCTTACCGCCAACACTGGTGCCCCACAATCCTTTATTGATGGAGTACATGGCTTTTTCTGCATTCATGTTAACGCCTTTCGACTGCAGGTAGGTAATTTCCTCCTCTCTGCTTAGCTTGAGGTCACGGATTGGTGTGATTATTTCAACACCGGGAATCATGATGTGAAAGACCATGTCAAACCTTACCTGGTCATTTCCTGCTCCTGTGCTGCCATGGGCCACAGCATCTGCTCCAAGTGCCCTGACGTGTTCAGCGATATGAATCGCCTGGCTAAGCCTTTCCGCACTCACACTGAGGGGATAGGTATTGTTCTTCAAAACATTGCCATAGATGAGATAACGGATAATCCTGTCATAATATCCCTCTACAGCATTGATCGTTGTATGTGAGGCTACACCCAGGTTTTTGGCATGGGCTTCAATTTTGACGAGTTCTTCTTCAGAAAAACCACCTGTATTCACGATGATGCTGTGAACCTCATATCCCTTGTCTTCAGCAAGATATTTGACGCAGAAAGTTGTATCCAGTCCGCCACTGAATCCGAGAACAATTTTTTTAGACATCTCTTTTGGGTTTAAAAATTGAAGAAAGATGAAAATACGGTTTTCAGCGACTTTGCTGATTTGTCGCTTTTTTTAAGAAAAGGCTGGAGTAGTTTCCATTCCTTGAATCTGAAAAGCCGTTCAAAGCCTTTTTCATTTTCCTTGAAAAACTGTTTGGTTTCTTCAGGTTCATAATGATCTTTCGGATCGTAGAGCATGGCGGTGCACATGCAGTTTTTACGGTCCTTACTCATCAGTATTTCATAATTGATACAGCTTTTACAGCCTGCCCAGAAAGCTTCATCCTGTGTAAGTTCTGAGTAGGTTACAGGCTCATATCCGAGTTCAGAATTAATCTTCATCACGGCTAATCCTGTGGTAAGCCCGAATATTTTTGCATTGGGATAGGTATCCCTGCTGAGCTGGAAAATTTTCCTTTTGATCATTTTCGCCAATCCGCTCTTTCGCAGTGTTGGCTTTACAATCAGTCCGGAGTTCGCTACATACTCACCATGGCTCCATGTTTCAATATAGCAGAATCCAGCCCATTCGCCAGATTCCGTTAGGGCAATCACAGCTTTTCCTTCCGCCATCTTCTTGCGAATGTAATCGGGACTTCGCTTGGCGATACCGGTTCCCCGGGCTTTGGCAGACTCTTCCATTTCAAGGCAGATTGCTC
>JBILSG010000034.1:0-12777 GCA_044372235.1 Chitinophagaceae bacterium | reverse complement strand
TACAAAATCAAACTGAATGAAAAAACCAGCCTGCGCCTGGGAGCGCACGGCAACCTCGCTGCCAAACTGAATGCCACAAGGAACCTTACCCGTGCCACAGTTGAATACAGTGACAATACAGGCTTTATAGTTGTAGACAGCGTATTCACCGGTTCAGACATCAAAGGTGATATCATCTATCCCTCAGCATGGTCTGCGGGTTTCATGCTTGAAAGAGAAAACCAATGGATGCTTGGCGGGGAAATAGGAATTGCAAACTGGGCAGAATACAGGTACTATGGTACTGCAGATAATATGGTCAACAACTGGACAGCCAGGCTTGGTGGACAATGGCTTCCTAATTTCAAGGGTGAAAACTACTGGTCAAGGGTAGCTTACAGACTCGGTGCCTCTTTTGGTTCGTCTAATATCCAACTTACAAAACCCATTCCGCAATATACGTTCTCCTTCGGAGCCGGATTACCTGTACGCAGGAATGTCTATACCAACCAGTATACCATGATCAACGCTTCATTTGAACTGGGTTACAGGGGAAATAAAGAAAATGATATTAGGGAGAACATCTTCAGGTTTTCACTTGGTCTCAACCTGAGCGATATCTGGTTTAACAAGCCGAAGTACCAATAAAGCGAAAGCAAAATGCTTACCAGGATTATCGCCATCATCTCGATTGCTTCACTGGTAATCGTCTCCTGCGAGAACGATGAGGCAAAAATCAATGCACTCTTCACCAAAAAACTGGGTGTTGACGAAGCCGTTAATATTGAGAGTTTCATGAGCCAGGGTGGACACATGAAGGCTAAACTGACCGCTCCACTTATGCTCCGTTACCAGGATACGGGCTCAAGGATTGTGCTACCCAAAACATTGCATGTTGACTTCTACGACTCTACCCTCAATATTGAAAGCAGACTGGATGCCTTTTACGCTTCCTATTTTGAAAATAGGAATATCATCAATTTAAAGGACAGCATCAGGGTTTATAATATAAAAGGTGATACACTTTTCTGCAACGAACTGAACTGGGACCAAGCCCTTGGCAGGTTTTCTACTGATAAACCAGTTCGCATACACACAGTAGATATGATTATGTTCGGCGAAGGGCTTTCTGCCCCGCAGGATTTCAAGACATTCGACATGTACAAGATCACCAACAGCGTGCTGCGGGTGAAAGAGTAAAAAGGTTAGCAACGGCTGACTATAATCTTTCGATTTTTATTTTATTCCACTTATATCATCCATCACATACACTCCCCTGCCATAGGTAGCTATAACCAGGTTCCTGTCTCGTGGGTGAATAAAGAGGTCCTGAACCGATACAGTAGCAGGCAGATTCAGCTGCAGTGACTTCCAGCTGGCACCCCTGTCTACACTCACGTAAATCCCCATATCTGTTCCGCAATAAAGGATATTCGGATTTTTTGTGTCTTCACGAACTACATTTACTGGTGAAGCAGGCAGGTTGGAAGCAATACTCTTCCAGGTTGTACCCATATCTTCCGAAACATAAATATATGGCTTGTCATCGTCTTCTCGCCTGTTACTGAGTGTCAGGTAAACACGCTTCTCACTGTAGGCTGAAGCCACCAGTCTGGATACATGTGCATTCTGTGGAATGCCTTTCATGATCGAGTTGAATTCAGCTCCATCTCCGGAACGCATCCAAACACGACCGTCATCCGAGCCCACATATAATAATCCTTTACGCAGGGGAGACTCATCCATCGCCGTTATGGCCTGGTGGTTGATGGCATAAGGAGTCTTACCCATCCTGGTTTTATCATTATAGGTGAGGTCGCCACTGATGCGCTTCCAGGTATTTCCCGCGTCTTTTGACTCAAAAAGATACTGAAAGCCATGGTAGACGGTCTTATTATCGTGCGGAGACAACATGGTATACGCAAGCCATTCACCACGATGGATATCTTCATCAGCGGCCTTGCTGGGATAAATATCTTTGGTGCGGATGGAATCAGGATGCGATTTTTGTCCCCATCCTACTTTTGGCATACGGAGGTCACTCCTTGTAAGCCTGCCATAAAAGGTGCTTGCATACATGATATCCGGATCTTTGGGATCCATCGCAATGATTGTACCCTCACCTCCCGGCGCATCATCCCAAGCCATGAAACCGGCTGGTTTTTGTCCGAATGTATTTTTAATGCTGCCCATGAAACTGCCCTCGTCCTGCACGGAACCAACTATATTGTAGGGAGTCTTCATATCGTAAGTAATATTGTAAAACTGCGTGGTGGGAATGCTCCTGAAGAAATTCTTCCACTTTGCTCCACCGTTGTAAGACAATACCACACCGCCATCATTACCGTTGATAATATAATCGCTGTTGGTAGGGTCAATCCAGAGTGCGTGATTGTCGCCATGGGTGGGATCGCTCGATTTATCGGTTGCCCTCATCACGTTGAAGGTTTTGCCACCATCAACAGATTTAGCGAGGGGCACACCCATGATGTACACCACATTTTCATTGTTCGGATCTACCCGGATCTGTCCGAAAACCCATCCATAAGTACCCGCAAAACGCTCCAGTTTATCATCTTCTGTACTCACCTTTCTCCAGTTCTCTCCTTTGTCGTCACTCCGGTAAACCTGCACACCGTAAGGAATAACCTGTATCGGTCTGCCATAAGGGTCAAGCTCTCCAGCTTTGGGATCGCGCTTGGGTGTATGGTTGTCTACGTAGGCATAAACAACATTGGGATTGCTTTTGGAAAATGACAAGCCTATCCTTCCTGTGAACTTCGTTTCCGGTAAGCCATTGGTCAGCTTCTGCCATGTTTTACCACCGTCGGTCGTCTTGTACAGGTAATCCCCGTCTTCCGGCACTGGATCACTCCACCTTCTGCGGATACGGTTCCAGGTGGATACGATAATTAAGTCGGGATTTGTGGGATCCATCACCATATCAATGGCACCTGTTTTTTCATCAGAGCCGAGTATCCTACTCCAGGTTTTACCGCCATCGATTGTTTTATATAATCCCCTGTCTTTGTTGTAGCTCCATTCATTTCCACCTGCAGCCACAAAAGCCACATCAGGATTTTTAGGATGAACCAGTATTCTGGCAATCGTTCCGGTATTGGTAAGTCCGATGGAAGTCCAGCTCTTTCCACCATCAACCGATTTATAGGCACCCATACCAGGCAAAGATGCCCTGAAAATATTGGCTTCACCAGTGCCCAGGTAAATGATGTCTGGGTTGGATGGCGCCAGTGCAAAGGCACCGATAGACAGCGTGCCCAGTTTATCAGTCAATGGCATCCAGGTTTCACCGGCATCGGTAGTTTTCCAGAATCCACCTGTTGCAAAAGAGGCATAAATCACGTTTTTATCCCCGGGAATACCCGCTACTTCTGTCACCCGGCCACTAATCAGATCCGGACCAACATTGCGCCAGGTCTGGCGGTACGGTGAGGTCTTGCGCAATTGCTCATGGGCTGCAAAAGACGCAACCCGTTTTTGTCCAACACCGTCGTTGGATTGTACCTGAGCTAAGACGGAAGGAGCTGAAATGAAAAGGAATAATCCTGTGAGGATGACACCTGAAAAACGAAAACGGGGAAAAATCATTGTAGTGGATATTTGCTGATCAATACATGGTTTATGTCGTAATATACCAATTTCCCTGCAAAAAATTAAGCAAAAAACGATGAACATATAAATTTTATTTATCTTTCCGCAATGCGCAGCATCATCGCCCTTTGCCTCATCATGCTCCTGGCCATCAACTGGTACGGGTATGATTTGATGCTGCATATCCTGAGTAATCAGTCTAATAAATCACTGGCAGCTGATTTTGAAAAAGGCCAATACAGGCAGGAAGAACTCCTGGAAATCAAAGTAAATCTTGACCTTCCCTATTCTACCGACTGGGAAAGTTTTGAAAAAGCAACAGGCTCAATCAGTGTGGAAGGCGTCATTTATAACTTCGTGGAAAGAAAGCTCGAGAACGGCTACATGGTATATCACTGTCTGCCTAATTACAAAAGCACCAGCATTCAGAATGCGCGGGATTATTTCCATACCCTCGTGTACAACCTTGAAAATCAGGAAAGCAAGAAACCAGTACCCGCTGCACCTGCCGTCAGGAAACTTCAAATAGAAACTACCCTGCATGAATTGCTTCAATGGACTGCCTGGTCAACCAAAGACGCGATGATGCTTCAAGCTTTTCATATCCGTAAGCAATGCGATGGCTTTGGAAATATCCCCGATCAGCCCCCAAATGCCTGAATGAATTTCAATAATCATTTCTGAACAAGCCTGTTAATGAAAACCATGTAATCGGTTTTTCTAATTTTCGCTGTGTTCACATTCAGTCATCTTCAAGCATTATTTCATGCAATCATTCTTACTGCGCAAATGCCTGTGCATAGGCCTGCTGCTGACAGCACTGCAAATAAAAGCCCAGACCGATGCCGACGGCATCATGATGGGGAAGGGCCTTCACTGTACTGGCATCATGTACGGCCAAGCTTCCTGGAAAAATTACTGGGAAGGAACCCTGAAAAGAAACAATGAAAACCTGGGAACGGTCAGTCAATACATGGCCGGACCCATGGGAAGCCTCGGCGTACTTAAAAATTTCAATGTCCTTTTCAACCTCCCTTACATCCAGACCAGGGCATCAGCCGGACAACTCAAAGGCTTCAATGGTTTTCAAGACCTCAGCCTCTGGGGCAAATACCGTTTTCTCCGGAAAAAATCCAGTAATTACACTTTTTCACTTTTTGCCATTGGAGGTATCAGCACACCTGTACAAGACTATGTAAAGGATTACCTGCCGCTGTCAATCGGACTGGGTTCAAGGAACCTGACCATCAGGCCGATGGCTGACCTTCAATTCAAAGACTGGTTTGCTACAGCAAGTGCCAGTTACGTTTCCAGGTCAAATATATCCATCGACAGGACAGCTTACTTCACAGACCGGATGGTTTACAGCAACAGGGTAACGATGCCCGATGTGCTGCAATACAACCTGAGAGCTGGTTTCAGAAACAAGGATATCGTGGCTGAGCTAGTCTTGGACAAATGGAATACCCTCGGTGGTTTCGATATCAGCAAAAACAACATGCCCTTCCCTTCCAATAAGATGGTCCAGACAAGGTTAGGCATCAATGGCAAATACGAACCCGAAAGATGGAAGGGTATTTCCCTCACCGGTGCAGCTTTCCATACCATTGCCGGTAGAAATGTTGGCCAATCCTTTGCCTTCCAGGCTGGCTTCTTCTACATACTTAACCTGTCGAAAGACAGCCAAAAAAAGTAATCACATGAAAAAATATACATGGATTCTCATCCTGCTCTTGACAGGGTGCAGCAAATCAGTAGTGGAAATCAACAAAGAGTTCCCGCTTTTGCAAGCCAGCAACAAAGACCTACAGGGAGGTGACTGGAAAACAGTACTGACTTTCAATAAGAATGATTTCCAGCCGGCAGCACCACGCTCTGCAACAGACCCTGCTTATCAGAAGGAGCTTGATGAAGTTGCCAGACTGCAGCAAAACATGAGTGCTGAAGACAGGGAAAACCTCAACTACTGGGGCGCAGGTGCAGTTCTTCGGTGGAATGAAATTATTAGGCAACTCGTGGCCCAATACAACCTGCCTCCGGTTAATAATCCAGATGGAACCTACCCTATTCCCAGTGCAGGTAATCCCCTCGCTTATCCCTTTTTCCCCTTTGCCAATCCACCCTATGCTGCCAGGGCCTATGCTTACCTGAGTGTGGCTCAGTATGATGCACTTGTAGCTGCTCAACACTGGAAAACACAGTACAATGTCAATCCAGCCTACCAGCGAGATACCCGCATCAAGGCCATGCTGCCGGATAATGCTGTCAAGTCTTATCCATCTTCAGATGCCGTAGTCTTTGGTGCTTCGGCGGCAGTCTTGAAGCTCCTTTTCCCCGGTGAAATCAGTTTTATTGACCAACAAGTTGCGCATCATCGAAAAGCCAGGCTGCAATCCGGTATCGAAACTGCTGCTGACCTGGATGCCGGTGAAACACTAGGCAATCAAGTGGCACAGCTATCCATTGCGAGAGCAAGAACGGATAGGGCTGGAGCTGCCATAGGCATCAGCAATGGCATGGACTTATGGAAGTCATTTGAAACAGACTGCATAGCCAGGAATGAAATACCCTGGATCAGTCAGGAGTCACCCAAAAGGGCCCCTATGTTGCCATTTTTTGGGCGTGTAAAACCCCTGCTTTTCGACTCAACTACGCTGGTCACTCAGGTTCGTCCGGGACCACCACCTTCTACCAGTTCTGAAGTATTCAAAAAGGAACTTGAAGAAGTGAAATACTATAGCAAAAATCCAACCCGGGAACGCATTGCCATTGTGCATTTCTGGGCTGATGGCGTAGGTACGTATACCCCACCGGGTCATTGGAATGCCATTGCCGCTGAAGCATTTGTAACCCTGGGATGGAGTGAATTGCGCTGGGCCAGGGCCATGGCACTGCTGAACATGTCACTTATGGATGCCGCCGTTGCCTGCTGGGATGCCAAATACACATACTACAATCCACGTCCATCACAAATGGATCCTGAAATCAAAACAATGACCGGACTACCGAATTTCCCGGCCTATGTATCCGGACACAGTACCTTCAGCGGAGCAGCAGCAGAGATATTAGCTTATCTGGTACCCTCCAAACAACAACAGTTCCGGGATATGGCCGATGAAGCTTCACTGTCCAGGCTATATGGTGCCATACACTATAAAAGTGACTGTACAGTAGGACTCACAGTAGGAAAAAAGGTGGCGGGATTTGCCATTCAGCGGGCTATGTCTGATGGTGCAGGTCAATGAGCATGGAAATTCAGCAACAAGTCAGTAACTTGAAAAAAAATCTGATCGTACATGAAAAGAATACTGGTGTGCCTTGCCCTGCTTACGTTGAATTTTGCCTTTGCGCAAAAGAAGAAACCTGCTGCCGCTCCTTCTAATGAACCGTTGAAAACTGCAGCATTGCAGGGTTTGCAAGATAGTTACGGTCAATATAAAGATATTGCCCTCCAGATATGGAACAATGCAGAACTGGGTTACAAGGAAGTGAAGAGCTCCGCCCTATTGCAGGAAACTTTACGCAAAGAAGGCTTCACAGTGGAAGCCGGTGTGGCAGATATCCCCACCGCGTTTGTAGCCACTTACGGAAGCGGTCAGCCTGTCATCGGCATCCTGGCAGAATTTGATGCGCTGCCCGGACTAGCTCAACAGGCCGTTCCGGAGAAAAAAGGCATTGCCGGTCAGGCTGGAGGCCATGGCTGCGGTCACCACCTCTTTGGTGCAGCTTCCGTTGCAGCAGGTGTCTCAATCAAAAAACTCATTGAAGAAAAAAAACTGACCGGAACCATCAAAGTGTATGGTTGTCCGGCTGAAGAAGGTGGCTCCGGTAAAGTATACATGGTGCGCGCCGGCTTGTTCAACAACGTAGACGTGGCTATCCACTGGCATCCGGGTGATGGCAATGGAGTAACCATGACCAGTGCACTGGCCAATAGTTCAGCCAAGTTCAGGTTCTATGGACTTTCCGCACATGCTGCAGGAGCTCCGGAAAGGGGCAGGTCTTCTCTTGATGCCGTGGAATCCATGAACTATATGGTTAACCTGATGCGTGAGCACGTACCCCAGGAAACCAGGATTCACTATGTAATCACTTCCGGAGGCAAGGCCCCCAATGTGGTTCCGGACTATGCAGAAGTTTATTATTACGTGCGCCACCCCAAACGTGATCAGGTCAAGCAAATTTTTGAACGCGTGGTTACAGCAGCCAAAGCTGCGGCCCTGGGTACTGAAACAAAAATGGAATACGAAATCATAGGTGGAACACATGACCTCTTGCTGAACAGAACACTTGGTGAAGCCATGCAGGCCAACCTGGAAAAAGTGGGTGGTGTAAAATATACGCCTGAAGAGGTGGAATTCGCCAAAAAAATACAATCTTCCTTCACCTACACAGCACCTGCTATCTCGTCGGCAGACAGCATTAAGCCACTGAAAATTGACATGGATGCAGGCGGTGGATCAACCGATGTTGGTGATGTAAGCTATGCCCTGCCTACAGTAGGCATGCGCGCTGCCACCTGGGCTCCCGGAACGCCCGCTCACAGTTGGCAGGCAGTTGCCTGTGGCGGCACCGAATTAGGTACCAAAGGCATGCTGGTGGCAGCCAAAACCATGGCCCTGACTGCCATTGACCTGTTTACCAAACCTGCACTGATTGAGCAATCAAAAGTTGAATTCCTGAAAATGAAAGGCGACTACAAATATGAAGCCCTGCTCGGAAACAGGAAGCCGGCGCTGAATTACAGGGATTGATGAAAGATGAGACTAACCACCCCGGCTCTTCGAGCCACCCCTCCTGTATCCGACAATCGCTTTGCTCTAACTAGGCAGGCTTGCCAACCGGAGGTTGGAGGGGAATCGTGGAATTAACATAAACCGAAAAATAGATAATGAAAAAGTTAATATTCCTGCTTTCCATTACAGGATTCATACAAGCAAACGCCCAGCAAAAACAACTGACAGAAGCACAAATGTTGCGGGGCGCCAGAACCGCTGTCACCTCTTCCCTACCGCAGGTATTGGGTTGGGTGGATGATAACCAACTGCTGATCAATAAAAAAATACACCCAGACTCCACAGCAAAAGTGTACCTGGTAGATGGTAAAACTGGCAAGATGACACCATCATCAGCTGACCTACTTAAAAAGGAGGCTGCGCCTACCACAACAGTAGCCATCAGGGGAAACGACATTTACCTCAATGTAGCTGGTCAGGACCCCAAACGGCTGACTCAAACGGAAGAAACTGAAATCAATCCCACCCTCTCTCCAGATCAGCAATGGGTGGCCTTTACCAGAAAAAATGATTTGTACAGCATCCATATCCCTTCGGGAAAAGAATACCGGATAACCAGTGACGGCACTGACCTTATTCTGAATGGCTATGCGAGCTGGGTATACTTCGAAGAAATCCTGGGCAGACCTACCCGCTACCGCTCCTTCTGGTGGAGCCCTGACAGTAAAAAAATTGTGTTCATGCGGATGGATGACACCAAAGTGCCGCTGTTCCCCATTTACAGCGAATCCGGCCAACATGGCTTTTCCGAAAACACGCGCTATCCTAAAGCAGGTGACCCCAATCCAACTGTCAAAATTGGCTTTACAGCACCTGAAGGCGGAAAGCTTGTTTGGGCAGACTTCAACGAAAAGGATGACCAGTACTTTGGATTACCCTATTGGACACCAGACGGCAGTACTGCACTGGTGCAATGGATGAATAGGGGGCAGGATCAATTGATCATCTATGCTGTTGATCCGGCAAATGGCTCAAAAAAAGAACTTTATAAGGAAGAACAAAAAACATGGATAGACCTCGATGATCAGGGCGGCCGCATCACTTTTCTTCCAGGTAAAAAAGGATTTATCCTGCAAAGCGACAAAGATGGCTGGGAACAACTGTACTGGCATGCCATGGATGGCTCTCTGAAAAATAAAATCACCAGCGGAAACAACTGGAGTACTTCGGTTAAATACATAGACACCCTGAAAAATATGGTTTATTTCACCTCCAGGCAGGAAAATTCTGCACGGACAGACCTCTACAGGGTTGACATGGATGGGAAAAACCAGCAGCGACTCACTTTCGGGGAGTTCACCCACAATGTTTCATTATCCACCAAGGGAAGCTATTTCATCAGCACCTATTCCAATGCTGGCACTCCAGACAAGATGTCGCTGATCAACAACAAAGGAAAACTGATCCTCGAATTGGGCGATGCAAAAGGAGCTGATTTCAGCAACCTTGAACTCGCTAAAACAGAAATCATCAGGATCCCTTCTGAAGACGGACTCTTCCAGCTACCTATCCGGATTACCTGGCCTTTGAATTACGACCCTGCTAAAAAATACCCGGTAATGATTAATATCTATGGCGGTCCGAATGCGGGTACTGTGCGGGATGGATGGCAGTTTAGCGGACAAACACAATGGTGGGCGAAGGAAGGATTGATACAGGTGGCAATGGACCACCGTGCAAGCGGACATTTCGGGAAAAACGGTATCAACTACATGCACCGCAACCTAGGACAATGGGAGCTGAAAGACTGGATCACCATCGTCAAATGGCTGCGTGAACATGGAGCAGACTCAACCAGGGTTGGTATCGCGGGTTTCAGCTACGGCGGTTACATGACTTGTATGGCACTCACTGCTGGTGCAGGTTATTTTACACACGGACTTGCCGGTGGTAGCGTGACAGACTGGAAACTTTACGACACCCATTATACCGAACGCTTCATGGATACGCCGGCTGAAAACCCTGATGGCTACACAGCAGGTAACGTGATGACCTATGCCAATAACTACATGGGACTACTCAGGATATACCATGGCACCATGGATGACAATGTGCACATGCAAAACAGCCTGCAACTGGTCAAAAAACTCCAGGACAGCAAAAAGCATTTTGAATTCATGCTTTACCCCGGAGGTAGGCATGGTTGGGGCGGTAATCAGCAGTCCCATTCCACCAACGAAAACAATAGTTTCATTTATAAACACCTCCTGCAAAAGGAAATTCCAGCAGGGATGGTGAGATAATAGGGGGAAAAGGCATGAGGCACGAGGCACAAGGCATGAGGCACGAGGCACGAGGCACGAGGCACGAGGCACAAGGCATGAGGCACGAGCTTGTCAACCGGAGGTTGGGCACAAGGCACAAGGGACAAGGCATGAGGCACGAGCTTGCCAACCGGAGGTTGGTAAACCTGCCGAAGACAGGGGACGAGTAATGAGTTGCGTGAAAAATTGAATATTTTGCGTTTTCTCACTATCTTCAAACTGAAGTTGTGCCTCGTGCCTTGTGCCTTGTGCCTCACCCACTCAAACATAGCCCATGACCCCGAAAAGACTATTCGACTGCATCGACTGGCAAATGGCCCAATTTCCTCAGGAAGACATGCTCGCCGCCAAAGAAGATGGTGTGTGGAAGAAATATAGAACCAAGGATGTCAAACGTCTGGTCGACAGCCTGAGTATGGGCCTCCTGAAAGCTGGAATTGGTTTTCAGGATGGCACCATTGAAGGTCGTGATAAAATTGCTGTGCTGAGTAACAACCGTCCGGAGTGGCTCATTCTGGACATGGCCGTTCAGCAAACCGGTGCTGTCCTCACGCCTATCTACCCAACCATCAATGTCAATGAACTGGAGTTCATCCTGAACGACGCATCAGTTAAACTGGTGTTTGTGAGTGATAAGGACCTTTACGAAAAGGTGCAGTCCATCCGCCACGCTACCCCCACAGTACAGGCGGTATACACATTCAATGAAATCCAGCAGGCCCTGCATTGGAAAGACCTCCTGCATACCGGCACTGAAGAAGAAATACAACATTTACAGGCTACAAAAGACAAAGTCAAAGCTGAAGAACTGGCAACAATACTCTACACTTCAGGAACAACAGGATTTCCTAAAGGCGTCATGCTGAGTCACCACAACATCCTCGATAACATCATGAATGTGGAGGAGATCCTCGAACCAGTATGTGGACCCAAAGACCGTTCCCTCAGCTTCCTACCACTGAACCATATCTTTGAAAGGGTGGTCAGCTATATCTACATGTACCGAGGTGTTTCCATATACTATGCAGAAAGCCTTGATACCATTGGAGATAACCTCCGGGAAGTGAAGCCCAGCCTCTTCTCTACGGTACCGCGACTCCTTGAGAAGGTTTACGAAAGAATCATTGGCAAGGGAAGGGAGCTGACAGGGTTGAAGAAAACACTGTTCTTTTGGGCAGTTGCGGTAGGTAATAAGTATGAAGTGGATAAAAACTTGGGGGTCTTCTACAATATTCAACTCGCTATTGCCAATAAACTCATTTTCTCTAAATGGCGGGAAGGCCTTGGAGGTCATGTTAGGGCGATTGTAACAGGCGCTGCAGCCTGTCAGGTGCGTCTGCTTCGTGTTTTCACTGCTGCCAAAATAGTGGTGATGGAAGGATATGGTCTCACCGAGACCTCTCCCGTGATCAGCGTAAACCGATTCGATGCCGGCGGCAGGCGCTTCGGTACTGTAGGAAAAGTCATCCGCAATGTCACTGTCAAACTTGCTGAAGACGGAGAAATATGCTGCAAAGGCTCCAATGTGATGTTGGGATACTACAAGCGTCCAGACCTCACAGCAGAATGTATCGATAGTGAAGGATGGTTCCATACGGGAGATATTGGAGTTTGGACTGAAGGCGATTTCCTGAAGATAACAGACAGGAAGAAAGAAATCTTTAAGACCAGTGGTGGCAAATATGTGGCACCTCAGCCCATAGAGAACAAGATGAAGGAATCACCTTATATCGAGCAGATGATGGTGATAGGAGCAGAACGTAAGTTCACAGCAGCCCTCATTGTTCCATCCATGGAAAGCCTCAGGAGCTGGTGCGAAAAGAATGATGTAGATACCTCTTCAACAGATAAAATACTCAACAATCCAAAGGTACTCGAGCACTATAAAACCATTGTAGAAAGATTCAATCTCCAATTCAACCCAGTTGAACAGGTGAAGAAATTTGAGCTACTCAATACCGAATGGACAATCAATGGCGGAGAACTCACCCCTACTTTGAAACTCAAACGGAAGGTGATTATGAGCAAGTATGCTGATGTGATTGAGGGGATTTATGCGTAGTGGATGAAGCCTCAAAAATAATACTGCCCCGTAGGCATCTTGAATAGCTTGTTACGCTGGTAGA
>JBILSG010000264.1:0-3967 GCA_044372235.1 Chitinophagaceae bacterium | reverse complement strand
CCCATGGCGATTATATGGGGATGCTGGCTACTGTTATCAATGGCATGGCGGTACAGGCAATGCTTGAAAAACAGGGCATGTACACGCGCTTGCTTAGTGCCATTAAAATGGAGCAGGTAGCTGAACCCTATATTCGCAGGAGAGCAATCCGGCATCTTGAGAAACACAGGATTGTTATATTCGGTGCAGGAACAGGAAATCCATATTTTACAACAGATACCGCAGGGTCATTAAGAGCCATTGAAATTGGTGCTGATGTCATCCTCAAAGGCACGAGGGTAAACGGGATTTATACCGCTGATCCGGAAAAAGACCCAACTGCTACAAAGTACGATACTATTTCGTTCAAGGAATGCATAGATAAGAATCTGAAGATCATGGACATGACAGCCTTTACATTATGCATGGAAAACAACCTTCCCATTATTGTATTTGATATGAACCAGGAAGGTAATTTGAAAAGATTAATACTTGGGGAGCAGATTGGCACCCTGGTTAAATAATTGCTCATAAAATATACTGCTTAACTGATGAGTATATCATCTATCAGAAAGGATTACCAGTTGCAATCGCTTGATCTTACAGATGTTGCTAAAACCCCTGTATTGCAATTCGATAAATGGTGGAATGAAGCTGTGTCATCATCAATAGATGAAGTGAATGCCATGACACTGGCAACAGTCAATCCCGATGGTAAACCTGCTGCCAGGATTGTATTGTTAAAAGGGTTTGATCAGAATGGCTTCATTTTTTTTACGAATTATCTCAGTGAAAAGGGTAAATCCATCACTGTACATCCTTACGCTTCACTGGTCTTTTTTTGGAAAGAACTCGAACGTCAGGTAAGGATTGAAGGTAGTTGCATTCAGGTAAGCGAATCGGAGAGTGATGAATATTTTCTGAGCCGACCCATTGGCAGCAGATTAGGTGCCTGGGCATCGCCGCAAAGCACAGTAATCAGCAGTAGGATTGTGCTCGATCAGAATCTGGATAGGGTAACTGCACAATATGCGGATGGAATAGTGCCAAGACCAAATCACTGGGGAGGCTATCGGGTTATACCGGAGATGGTTGAATTCTGGCAGGGAAGACCTTCGCGGTTGCACGACCGCATTAGATACAGGAAGGATGAATCTGAATGGTTGATAGAAAGACTAGCACCTTAATCATAGTAAAGAAGCGGGCTGATAAATTGCATTACAGCCCTGCTTCAAAATACTATTGATTGCAGATTAGGCCTGTGGTTTTGCCGGAGCTGACTTCTTGGTGGTTTTTGCCGGCCTTGACTTACCAAATGAGCCTTTAAAAATTTTACCCTTTTTTGTTTTTTTGTCGCCTCTTCCCATTTTATTTTTATTTAAGTGATTGGAAAAAAAAAGCAAGACAAGCGTCTTGCTTTTTTATCTTTTTATGTTGGTTCAGATCTTAGAAGAAAGCTCCTTACCAGCTTTGAAACGTGCTACTTTTTTGGCTTTGATTTTGATGACTGCACCTGTTTGAGGATTGCGGCCTGTGCGGGCAGCCCTTTTGGTTACAGAGAAAGTGCCAAATCCTACGAGGGTTACTTTACCGCCACCTTTCAGTGTTTTGGTAACTGCAGAGATAAAAGAATCCAGGGTATCATTAGCCTGTCTTTTGGTGATGCCAGCATCATCAGCGAGTTTGGCTATCAATTCAGCTTTGTTCATAAATTGGAAATTTAGATGATTTGTATAGCAACAAATTTAGAGGCTTTTTTAAACAAACAAAATTTTTTTTCTTCACGTTTTTATGCCCAAATGCAAGCCAGTTCTGCATCTTAGCCATTTTGACATTAATTTTCATGATGTTATTGTAAAACTGACATCAATGTTCTGAATCCAAGTACCTGTTCTCCCCATTTATCAGTAGCCCGCTTGCGTAATTCCGAAGCAAATTGCTGGAGATAGGCATGGTAAGCCGACTCTTCAGTGGCATGAAGCTGTAGTGCATAGGTTCTGAATTCCGATTCATCCACTTCCAGTAACTGTAAGAGGCTGTGACGCTGAAAGCAAGCTGTGGCAAGGATTTCAGGAATGTGCTCTGTAGTCATCCATTCAAGCCACCCCTCTCTTATCTGGTGAGGAACGGCATAGGTTATGTTATAAATTATCATGTTCTAACTTCAATTCGAGGTAAACTGGACAATGGTCGCTGTGTTTGATGTCGGTCAATATGTCGGCATCATTGATTTTGTCCTTCAGGTTTTCAGTGCAGTTGATATAATCTATTCTCCAACCTTTGTTATTTAATCTGACACTGGGGAAACGTTGGCTCCACCAGGAGTAACGATGGGGTTCAGGGTGTATTTCCCGGAAGCTGTCCGTCCAGCCAGAGGCAAAGAAATCATCCATCCAGGCTCTTTCATCAGGCAAAAAGCCAGAACTCTTCTTATTTCCTTTTGGATCATGGATGTCTATTTCTTTGTGTGCGATGTTATAATCTCCGCACAAAATGATGCCTTCGTGGTTATTTTTTATTTTATTGAGATAAGGCAGCATTTCATGCAACCAAACCATTTTAAATGCCTGTCTTTCCTCGCCGGATGTACCCGATGGGAAATAGGCATTAATCAGGAGTATCTTGCCAAAATGGAGCTGAATGACCCTGCCTTCATCATCGCTTTGCGCATGTCCGTTTCCATTTTCAACCCTGTCTGGTTTGATTTTTGTGAACACGGCTACACCGCTGTATCCTTTTTTACTGGTTGCGCTGTACCAGTAATCATGGTATCCGAGCGCATTGATTGCTGCCGTATCAATATCTTCTTTTACTGCTTTTGTTTCCTGCAGGCAGATGACATCGGCAGGATCTGTTTCAAGCCATTCTATGAAACCTTTCTTTATGGCTGCTCTAATCCCGTTTACATTATATGAAATGATGCGCATAGCTATTCTCGGGTTGTTGTGTTTTTGACCTAACTCTCAAGCTGGGGTCTTAGCCATTTTGTAGCTTCGTCCATACTCATCTTTTTCCTTTCTGCATAGTCTGCCAGCTGGTCCTGGTTAAGCTTTCCAATCCCGAAATATTTTGAATCCGGGTTTGAAAAATACCATCCGCAAACTGAAGATGCCGGATACATGGCGAGAGAAGAGGTAAGAGAAATGCCTACACTGTTTTCTGCATCAAGCAAAGCAAACAGTTTATGTTTTTCCGTATGATCGGGGCAGGCAGGATATCCGGGTGCAGGTCTGATGCCTGAGTAATCTTCCCTGATCAGCTCTTCATTGCTGAGCATTTCCTCGGTGATATATCCCCAATATTCAGTTCTGACCTTTTGATGCAGGTATTCTGCAAGGGCTTCAGCGAGTCTGTCTGCCAGTGCCTGAAGTAATATTTTGTTGTAGTCATCATACTGGCTTTCAAACCGGCTGATGTGTTCCTCGATTCCATGGATGGTTACGGCAAAGGCGCCGATATGATCCTGTTGATTCGTGGTAGAAGGCGCAATGAAGTCCGCCAATGAAAGGTTTGGCTGACCTGATACTTTTTTGGCTTGCTGCCTGAGAAATTCCAGGTTTATTTCATTGTTGTTGTCTGTATCAAGCAGTGTTACAGTATCTCTGTCGTTGCTGTTGGCAGGCCAGAATCCGATAGCTGCTGCGGGTTTGAGCCAGTTTTCATCAGCAATTTGCTGAAGCATATTTTGGGCATCCTGAAAAAGTTTCGAAGCTGCTTCACCCACTTTTTCATCTGTCAAAATACCAGGATATTTTCCATGTAATTCCCATGCAATGAAGAAGGGTGTCCAGTCGATATAGGGTATAAGTGTTGCAATACTGATATCCTGTATTACTTTCTTGCCTGTAAATGAGGGCGCAATGAATGTGGTGTTCGTCCAGTCTGCCCTGAATTTATTGGCTAAGGAATCAGCGTAGGTGATTAATTCCCTATTGCTCTTCTTGTTTGCAAATTCAGTTCGGAGTCTGTCGTATTCCGTGTCAATATC
>JBILSG010000263.1:0-3974 GCA_044372235.1 Chitinophagaceae bacterium | reverse complement strand
ACCAGCTGATAAAACCTTTTCATAGGCTGATTTACCTCCAGACATTCTGAAACCGTCAACATTGATGGAAGTGCAAATAATCGGATTGAAAATGCCTTGTTGATTAAGAAAATGAAGCATAGCAGGTAGATTCATGGTAATATAACCTGGCTCAGCTTTATATTTCTTGCGTATGTAGTCATCAAACGCTTTAATAACATCCCCCATACCTAAACCAAGCAATAGATCTGCTATGACATTCTGAAGAAAGATTACAGGCGTATGAAGCCCTTTGAAGTTCTTCAATTCTGCATCCACAAACAATTCCATTAATGAGATATAATTTCTGGTAATTACCGCTGTACTACCTTTAAAAATTGATCCAAGCAAATCATCTGGCATAAACTCCTTCAATGCACCTGAAAAACCCAATTCAGTTACGGCATTTGCATATTTATGCGCATACGGCAAACAGGGATATATTGTATAATCACTGTAAAGAGAACCAGCATTGCGAATTAAATTGTTGATCCCCTTCATGCGATCATGTGTTGTACACATGAATGTATTAACCCCTGCAGTTCTTGCTACATTAAGAATATTAAGAATGGCAGAATCCTTACGAAATAAAATAGATTGCTCTCTTGACTTTTGATCAGATATATGGTTTATCCCGAAAAACTGGTTGTCACCGAATAAAATACGTTCCATAATTAGTTATTAAATCGCTTTATTTTTTCAATGATTAAATCTGTTTGCAATGCTGTTTCAAATGTATTGATATCATTTGCTGTAGTGCCGTTGAGTGCACCAATGAATTTGTCGATTTGCAAAGAGTATTCTTCTCCACGGAGATAATAATTGACAGATGGAGTAAGTGTATTAATGTGACGAATATTCCAACCCTTCTCATATGAAGGTGGAACATCAGCAGTTTTAAAATAAACTTTTAATTCAGTTGTATCAACTTCAATTTTACCTTTTTCACAATGAATAATTAAAGATGTAGACATCTTTCTGAAGGTATCATCGCTCCAGTTGACATTAATCATACCATGAATGCCATTAGATGTTTCCAGTAAACAAAAAATAGCATCTTCTACGTTTTTAGAATATATAGAGATCAAATCAGCTCCTTTTACAGATTCCAGCTTTCCAATAAGATGATTAATTAAATCCAAAAGATGTGCAGCATAATCCATTAAACAACCACCACCTTCATCAGGTTTTGCGCGCCATGTACCATCTTTACTGTTAACAACTACCGGACCATACATTGAACCTGAAAAGTGGGTAATTTTTCCCAAATAGCCAGAATCCAGTAACTTCTTGGTTTCGGTAAATGTGCCGATAAATTTATTGTGATAACCTACCTGATTGACAACTTTATTATTTCTGGCCTGGGAAACAATTTGAATGCCTTTGTCAGCTTGTAAACAAAAAGGCTTTTCGACAAATACATGAATTTTATTGTCTATCATTTCACTTACTAGCGAATCATGAAACTTTGTGGGAGTAGCGATAAATACAGCATCAGGTTTTACCTTATCCAAAAGTTCCCGGTAATCTGCATAAACAGGGAAATTGGTTAATTTACGTAAAACATCAGTTACTAAATTTGATTTATCTGCTACACCCACAACATTAACATCGGGGTGCATTCCAAGAATTGAAAGATGAGAAATGCCCATTTTTCCTGCCCCTATTAGTCCAATTTTCTTCATGTATTCAAATTTAATTTTGATAGTTAGCTATGGTGGAGTATATCATTTCATAAGCTTTTTTTCCTTTTAACATTAAAGCGTCATCCAAAGGTTTATCTGCGTATGTGTTAATAAATGACTGAACTTTAGAATAATCTAAATCCAATTCATGAACCATTTTTCCAGAATTAACCAATTCTTCATCAACCCCAAGCAGCTGATCCTGATATACAGAAATTGTGGGAATACCAACAATAGCCATCTCACGGGTCATTGACCCTCCGGCACCGATAAAAAGGAGGCAGTCTGAAGCTATTTCCTGAAATGAAATAGGTTTCTCAGGAACAGAAATATTAATAAATCCCGAATCACTATAATGCTTAAACTGTTCATTGTTTCTGGTTAAGATAGTCACGGGTAACTTATCATCGAGGTCTCGTAACAATTGATCAAGAAAATTCATTTTACCAACATAATATTGAGCCGTAGATGGTTCGGGACGAACATAGATTCTAGCCAATTTGGAAGAACTCGCTTTTCTAAGACTATAAATCTGATGAGCACTTTTCCATAAATAAATACCTTCCTTTATTCCAGGATAAATGTGCATTTTATGCTTAAATAACCTTGATAAAGGGTTTAATTGCATACTTTCAGGTATAAAGATGTTCGAGGCAAAAAGAAAGGCTGGTATATTACCTTTTGCATGTTCATTATCATTCGTATAAATGGATGGAATACGTAGCAAAAAAGCAACTATAGGAGAATGAAAAGAACTCTGAGAAACAGCAAGGTCAATATTTTTATTTTTAAGGAATCGCCACAATTGAAAGACTCTTACTGGAAAACCAATTATTTTCATGAATAGGTTCTTACCATAATGAATTCCAACAACTGTATGCACTATCCCATACTGATCTAACAAAAGGATTGTATTTGATAGTGGCCTAGATGTTATCGTTACTTTATGTCCCCGAGATTCTAAATCAGTTATAATTCCATGCCACATAATTACGTGCGGAGAATTAGAAATATCAAACCAAATATTCATGTATATTTTTTGTTAAATCAACTACCTGAAGATGCTTGCCATTCGGAATGCTAATGAATGGTTCATTTAGCTGTATTGCATAATGATCAAATTTCAAATAATTCTGGACTACAGAAACATACCTTTGATAGGCATCCGTATGATTTGAATCAGTATTTACTTTAAGTATAAGTTTGATGCTACTTGAATCATATTGAATCTGATACCTTTCAATGGATGGATCAGTTCTAAATAGTATACTAAAAAAGGCACCATTCAGTATTTTACCTGTAGAATCCTTTACAAAGTCAAATGAACGGCCAATAATTTCAGAAATAACAGGATAACCACGTTGACAGGAACAAACTTTAGATTCACTAAATTTGAGTTTGTCGCCTGTGAAATAATTTATGAAGATAAAGGCCTTATTAACAAGATTTGTTGCGATAAGATTATTCTGATCATCAGTATAAGCCCAGGTGCCCGAACTAACTAAATGCATATTACCATATTCGCATTCGAATGCTGTTATACCTGCTTCATTACAACCATATTGGTTAAAAATCTTAAATCCAAAAGCTTGTTCTATTTTATCCCGAACGGTATCAGACAGAACTTCAGCAGTTGAAACAATCGCAATTACACTGTTAACAGGCTTAATATTATATTTAAGTAAATAATCTGCAATTTTATCTAATACTGACGCATATGCATAAATAATCTTAATTTTCTTTAGCGCTATATTATCTAAATAAGCTTTGATATGTTCATCTTCAAGTGAATATGCTGAATAAATAGTTACATTGAGTAACTTATAAAATAACTTGTGTTTAAAATCTGTTTTTTGTAAAGAAGTACCTGCAATAAATGCAACCTTATCTCCTATTGCGTAACCAGCAGTTTCCCAGGAAAGAAAAATGGCGGCCCACATAAATGATTGTGCGTCTTGAGTAGTCAGATACATTAAAGGATTTCCTGTGGAACCTCCAGTTGATTTAGTAAAACGCTTACCATTAAAGTTATTTGATATTAAATCATTAAAATTATTTCTGATCAAATCTTTTGTTAATACACTCTGAATATTGTGAGAAAACAGTTTTTTGTAATAAATAGTATTATCAGAAGCATATGATAAATGATCATCAAAAAGTTGTTTTGAACTGATTTTTAAAACATCATATGATTTAAACTGTTCTACTCTCAATTTTTTCAAAGTACTATAAATAGTGGTACCCCTCAATAAGTCAATTAAACGGAGATAG
>JBILSG010000262.1:0-4003 GCA_044372235.1 Chitinophagaceae bacterium | reverse complement strand
AGTCAGTTTCCATCCCTTCTGAGCAGCCAATTTCATTGCCCGCTCATAGCGCTCTGTTTCAATGATCTGCTGATCTGTGGCGATTTTATCGAGTACTTTCAGTTGGGGACCTGTTTGCCTTTGTGCCATTGATGATATCAACAAGCATAAAGACAGTCCTGTCAGTAAAAATGATTTCATATAAATTTTTAAAGAATGCTGCACTAACATAGAATTCAAGATATTAATAATTGATTGAAAAAATCTATATTGTATACGCCGCCAATCATTTTTTTGGTGGGAGTGAACACAAAATGACCGTCTGATGATCAAATCAATCTTGTTAACTTTCGCACTTGCCTTTTTCATCTCTGCCTGCAGCACTTCCGGGGTTTTGTTAAAAGGGAAACTTCAAAGGTTGACAGGTAACAACATGCCTTCACCAGATTTGCTCAGGGAAGAACCGCCTGGTTTTGCCGGAACCATTTATTTTTTTGAGCCTACCATAGCCAACCAAGCCGACCCTGCCGGTGAGCCAGGGGTTTACAGGATGTCTGGCAAAATACCTGTGGCAATGACCAAGGCAGACAGTCTCGGACAATTCCAAATCAGGCTCAAGCCAGGAAGGTATTCTGTGCTTATAGGCAGGGATGGTTTGTATTATAGTAATATCACTGATCTGGATGGCAGCATCAATCCCTTTACCATCAACCGCCGGGAAACAAAGCAGTTGGTATTGCGGGCAGACTGGGATGCGGTTTATTGATTCCGATAGAATTTTTTCCTTATTTTCATACAAATAACTTTTGTATGAACAGGTTTGCTTTGTGCGTTTTAGCAGTTTTTTGTCTATTCGGATCTCCAGTCATGTCTCAGGAAAAAGTAGATATGGATATGGTGAGTAGGATCAGGGAAGAGGGACTGAAAAAGTCTCAAGTAATGGATATCGCCCTGCACCTTACCGACCTGAATGGCAATCGCCTTGCTAATTCTCCTGGATACACCAAGGCCGCAAATTATGCCATCAGCAAACTCAACGCATGGGGTGTGCAAAATGCCAGGCAGGAAGCCTGGGGAGAGTTTGGCAAAGGTTGGGAGCTCGAGAAAATGTATTTCGCCATGACAGCGCCTTATTACAAACCCATGATGGCGTATCCCAAGACCTGGACAGCCGGCACAAAAGGTTTGAAGTCTGGAGAGTTGATAGTTGTTGAACTGAAAGACTCAGCATCACTCATGAGCATGAAGGGTAAACTGAAAGGGAAAGTCATCATTCCAGATATGTCTTATGAATACAAAATGAGCTTCAAAGCGGATGCAATTCGCTACACCGAAGAAGAGTTGAAACAAATGGAAGCAGCACAGGGTGGAGGACAGCAGCAGCGTCAGGTGCGGGATACAGCACAGATGCGCAGAATGCGTGAACAAATGCAACGCAGTATGGGTCCGCAAAGGGTTCTTGCCATGTTAAAAGAAATGGCTAAAGCTGAAGGTGCGGTGGCTATGCTCAGCAGCTCTACACGCAACCATGATGGCACCGTATTTGCACAGGGTGGTGGTGCATACAAAGGCAAGGATCCTGAAAATTTTCTTGATATGGCACTTCCAGTGGAAGATTACAACACCTTACTGCGTATTGCGAAATCCGGTGCTGTTGTTAAACTGGAAACAGATGTGAAAACCAAGTTCTATGCTGATGACCTCCAGGGTTATAATGTGCTCGCAGAAATACCGGGTACCGATCCTGCCTTGAAAGATGAGGTGGTGATGATTGGTGCGCACCTCGATTCCTGGCAGGCTGGAACCGGCGCAACTGATAATGCTTCCGGATCTGCAGTAATGCTGGAAGCCATGCGGATCATCAAGGCGCTGGGTATTCAGCCTAAAAGAACGATACGCATAGGATTATGGAGTGCTGAAGAGCAGGGACTGATGGGGTCAAGGGGATATGTGGCTAAAACATTTGGCGGTGTTGGTGGAAATGCCAAAACAACTGCACATGATCAATTTTCTGGATATTACAACATAGACAATGGAACAGGTAAAATCAGGGGAATCTATTTACAGGGAAATGAAGCATGCCGCTCCATTTTTTCAGCATGGCTGGCACCCTTTAAGGACCTCGGAGCTACTACAGTGACCATCAGCAACACAGGTGGTACAGATCACCAGGCTTTTGATGCAGCCGGGTTGCCGGGTTTCCAGTTTATTCAGGATCCGATGGAATATGATACACGCACGCACCACAGTAATATGGATGTGTATGATCACCTGTCTGCCGACGACCTGAAACAGATTGCAACCATCGTTGCTGCATTTGTTTACAATACTGCACAGCGTGATGAAAAGTTGCCGAGGAAGTAAGGGGGGAAAGGCATAAGGGAAAAGGGACGAGGGACAAGGCACGAGGCGGGGTGGTGGACTGAAAAAGACTTCTCATAATAGAAACATGAAACAATGAAAAATTTCTTCTTTTTCTTCATTTTGGTATTAGCAGCTTCAGCCTGCCAGCAACCCTCCGGCATCACAACTGCTGACTATTTCGCAATGCAGGATTCAGGTATGCAGACGGGTAATGTCAAACTGATTGAAATTGAAAGTCTGGGTAAAAAATTTAAGATTTGGACCAAGCGGTTTGGTAATAATCCCCAAACTAAAATCCTGCTGCTCAATGGTGGTCCGGGTGGCACACATGAATACTTTGAGTGCTTTGAAAACTTCCTGCCGCAAGAAGGCATCGAATTTATTTACTATGACCAACTCGGTTGCGGGCTTTCTGATAACCCGAATGACACGGCATATTGGGATCTGCCGCGTTTCGTAGAAGAAGTGGAACAGGTCAGAACTGCTTTGGGGTTATCTAAGGATAATTTTTACCTGCTGGGTCACTCTTGGGGAGGTATCCTGGCCATGCAGTATGCCTTGAAATACCAGAATAACCTGAAGGCATTGATCATTTCCAACATGATGTCTAGTTGTCCGGATTATGGCAAATACGCTGATGAAGTACTGGCAAAGCAGATGGACCCGGCACTGGTGGATACCATCAATGCCATGGAAGCCAGGGGTGCCTATACAGATCCCAAATACATGGAAATCCTTGTGCCCAATTATTATGAAAAGCATATCCTGCGTCTGCCATCAGCACAATGGCCAGAGCCGGTAAATCGTTCTTTTGCCAAAATGAATCAATCGCTTTATGTCACCATGCAGGGCCCCAGTGAATTTGGTATCGCTGGCAGGTTGTCTGACTGGGATGTAAGCAAAAGGCTTCCGGAGATAGCAATTCCCACACTTGTGATAGGTGCTCAGCACGATACCATGGATCCGGAACACATGAAATGGATGTCAACCCAGGTGAAAAACGGCACCTATCTCTATTGTGAGCAAGGCAGTCACATGGCCATGTACGATGATCAGCATACCTATTTCAAAGGGCTCATTGATTTTGTAAAAAAGACATCTGCCGGGAATTAAGATGTTAGGACGGGGTGGTGGAGCAAAATAGTTATGCACAGCTTTTATTAAACTACCGCTTGAGGTAACATTCCACTCATTTTGGGGTAATCATTTCTTCACGCTGGAAAAACTTTAGGTTAAGACAGCCCTCATAGTTTCGCTTCCAAATCAAAGCGAAAATTATGAGAAGATTTTATGTGGTCACTGTGGCAGTGGCATTGTTCCTGATCGGACAATCCCCTTTTTATGCTGCAGCCCAGAAAAAAATTACAGGTAAAGTAGTAGCAGTCACCAACAATCAGCCTGTATCAGGCGCGTCAGTTCAGGTGAAAGGCAAGCAGAAGGGAACCGCAACCAATGCTGAAGGTACTTTTAGTATTGAAGCAGAGGAAAGTGACCTTCTTGTTATTAGCGGTGTTGGTGTGCGTCAGATGGAATACCTGGTTAAATCTGCAGGCTTCCAGCTTATTCAGGTTGAAGTAGTTGCTGAAGAACTGAACGAAGTTGTGGTTACAGCCTTGGGTATACGCAAAGACAGAAAGAAGTTAGGTTATGCCGTTCAGGA
>JBILSG010000261.1:0-4020 GCA_044372235.1 Chitinophagaceae bacterium | reverse complement strand
TCTGTAGTGAATTGTCCACCCAACGCCTTCTTCTTGTCTCGTATACTCTGGTGAATGAGTGGCACCACATCTTCTCCATTGCGAAATGCAGTGAGCAGATCAGTTTCTGATGTGGAGAAAAGGCAGTTCTTCATCTTTCCATCTGCTGTTAACCGCATCCTGTTGCAGTCTCCGCAGAAAGGGGCGCTCATGGTGCTGATGACTGCGAAAGTGCCCTGATGTCCGGGTACTATGTATTTCTTAGCGGTATCATGTTTTTCCCTGTCGAGTGGAAGAACGTCGTATTCATCACTAACCCTGGAAAGTATCTCCTGCCAGGTCATGACTTTGGCACTATCCCAGCGGTTTCCGCTGAATGGCATAAACTCTATAAACCGGATATGTACAGGTTGTTCTTTTGTCCATGCAATAAAGTCGCTGATTTCATGATCATTTAAACCTTTCATCACTACCGAATTCACCCTTACATTTATTCCTTCGCTGAGCATCAGGTCGATGTTGCTGCGAACGCGGTCAAACTGATCTCTTCTTGTCATCAGCATGAACCGGTCTTTCTGTAAGGTGTCCAAACTGATGTTGAGCGAAGTGATGCCTGCCTTTTTGATGACATCCACAAACTCATGAAGTCTGGTACCATTGGTGGTGATGGTCAGTTTTACGGGAAGCTTTGAAAGCCGCTCAATGATGTCTGCCGCGTCTTTGCGAACAAGCGGCTCACCACCCGTCAGCCTGATTTTTTTCACACCCTGTGCAACAAATATTTTTGCTATGGCTTCAATTTCATCAGCCTGCATGAGCTTGCTGGCTGGTGTGAATGTATACTCCTCTTCGGGCATACAATAAAAGCAACGCAGGTTACAGTTATCCGTCAATGAAATACGGAGGTAATCATGCACACGGCTGAATCCATCAATGATCATAAAATATTTTTATATGTAAGCAATCGTTCATAATCTTCACGCGTATCGATATCGTAAATTCCTTTTTCAAAATCCAGAATGGCCACTTGCTCAGCCATCCCTTCCAACAGCTTTCTGGCCCCTGTATCTCCTTTTAAATCAAGCAGCAGGCTGAAAACCGATTGGTGAAACAAAGCCGGCGTTCCCAGACGGTCACCATAGCGGCAGGCAGCCACTGGAAGATCGGCACTGGCTTGCAGGTTAATCAACTCCTTAAGCAGATCTGCCTGAAGAAAGGGTTGGTCGCATACCAGAAAAAGGATGCCGTCAATTTGTGGATGACGAGCTTCTACATGACGTATCCCTGCTCTTAAGGAAGCAGCCATGCCTTCCTGCCAATCAGGATTGAGGATTACTTCTATACCTGCCTGTCTGACTTCCGGCAAGATAAGTTCAGCATGTGCACCCAGCACCACCACTACCGGAGCATCTCCCAACTCCTGAGCGGCAGCAATTGTGCGTTCCAGGAGGGTTGTGCCTTCAACCTGGAGCAACTGCTTTGGACTGCCTAGCCGTTTGCTCTGGCCTCCGGCCAGAATTACGACACAGGGAGATGTGACCAGGTAACTCATTTATCCATTAATTTTTTTTATGCTTATCTGTGTTGCTGTCCTTGCATGTATAACATCCGTTTTGCGTTTTAGTTGTCCACCTTTTGTTCCGGTGAGCACCCCCTGAATCTCAGCAATGATGCTCAGGGCTATCTCCTCAGGTGTTTCAGCACCGATTTCCAGTCCGGCCGGACCATACACTTTCTCCAACATCTCTTCGGTTGCTTCCACACCACCCGCACGCAGTTCATCGAGCATGCGTTCGAGTTTTTTCTTCGGCCCGAGCATACCGATGTAAGGCGTCGGGGTTGGCAACAGGGCCCTGAGCATGGCCAGGTCATAATTGTAATTGTGTGTCATCATGACAAACACCGTACGTTCATCCATAGGGAGCTGTTCCAAGACCTGCTCGGGTCTGCTGACCAGTACCTGACAGGCACTGGTAAACCTTTCTGGCCTGGCGTGTGTATTCCTGCCGTCTGCCACCCTTACGTCCCATCCAAGGGTATCTGCGATTTGCATCATGGGAATGGCGTCATTACCTGCTCCCACTACTACCAGTGAAACTGAAGGCTGCAGGTATTCGATGAAGGCAGTTATCGACCAACCCTCTCCGGTGAATTGTCTGAAAACCGACTTTCCAGTTTGCAACACCTGCTTCATTTCTGCTCTCAGGTCTTCCTGCAAAGCAGGAAAGGGTTGACTGCCTGAAAGATGGCCATCAGCTTCCAGGAGCATACAGGTTCCGGGTTGAAAATTCCGTTTGTCAGATAAGTCAAATAATGTCACAAGCACTGCCTGCTGACGGATAGCCAAAGCCTTCCTCAGTAACTGTATCGGATTGGCAGGATGATTCGGATTGATTGGCTCGAACAGCACCTGTATTACACCTGCGCATCCAAGCTGGATGCCAATAGTCATATCATCTTCATCACTGGTATCGTAGGTCACCAGCTTTGACTGCTGCTGAGAGAGTGCAAACAATGCTTTTCTGAGGGCATCGCCTTCTAGACATCCACCACTGATTGCCCCCGTGAGCTCCCCTTCATCATTGACCAACATGCGGGCACCAGGACGGCGATAAGATGAACCATCCAGGTGAACAACAGCGGCCAAGGCCGTTTTTTTTCCCTGCTGCACCGCAGCATCATATGCCTTAACTATTTCTCTTAATTCCTTCACGGTAGAATATACTGATTTTTTTGGATATTTTACATCCCTTCATACTCCAATCCCTGCTCACGGGCTTGGATGTATTTTTCGGGATCTTTTTCGAATTTGACCTTACAGCCATCACAACAGAAATAGACTTTTTCACCCTGGTATTCAATGATGTGCCTGGGATTATTTTTATCCACCGGTACGCCACAAACAGGGTTGATGTAATATTCTGGTGCAGCAACTGCAACACCGGCTTCTGCAGGAAGTTCCTGTTGTACAAGCACAGACAATCCGTTCTTAACCTGAATGATTTCAGCCAGGATGCTGATAGCCACTTCGTCGGGTTGCTTGGCATTGATGTCCAGTCCGGCTGGTGAAGTGATTGTTCCAATTACACTGTCTTCTACTCCGGCATCTTTCAGGTATTGGATGATGGAGGCCGACTTTTTTCTGCTGGCCACAAAACCAAGGTACGCATATTGCTTTTTGACTGCAGTCATCATCGCCTTTTCATCATCTTCACCCTGGGTGGCTACTACGATGAAAGAAAGCGGACCGGTCTTGACATTACTCAAATCGATCTGTGTAATCAATTCATCTACCTTATGAAATGTTTTCAGTCCGGCATCCCTTGCCACACCAGTAATGCGAAAGCCTGCGGCATGTCCGAGTTTTGTCAGTGCGTTGGCAATCTCAGTTTTGCCTACAACAACCAGGTGAGGCTGTGGCAAAACGGGTTCTATGAAAATCTCTACAGTTCCTTCACTCTGACAGGTCATTTTGTATTCCATGACATTTCCATGTTTTTGGGGCTGGGTTATATGTTTCCCGATTCTCACCAGTCGGGGCTTACCCGAACTGATGGCATCAGCTGCTTCTTTCAACACGATGCCTTTGACACAACCACCACCTATCCAGCCAGTAAGCTGGCCGTTTTGCCGAATAATGGCCCTGTCACCAGCTTTGCCACTGCTAGGCGCCTCGCGGTTAACCACCAAGGCCACAGCAAAAGGCTCGCTCCTTTTTTTGAGTTCGGCTATTTGTTCTATATGTTTATCCTGCATGCATCAGTATTTTTTCCAGTTCAAGTAAACTTTCCAGGTTATGGGCACTGCTGAAATCGTCGATAGATGGAAGAGCAGCCTGCATGCCTTTTGCAAGCGGCTGGTAGTCTTTCATTCCCTTGAGCGGATTCAGCCAGATGACCCTTTTGGCTCTCCGGTGTATATGCTGAAGGGCTGTGCCCAGCATGACTGTATCTCCTGTATCTAGTCCATCACTCAACACCAGTATCAGTGGAGAGCCGTTGAGCATTCGTTTGCCATATTTCTCAGTGAACTCCTGCAGGC
>JBILSG010000260.1:0-4043 GCA_044372235.1 Chitinophagaceae bacterium | reverse complement strand
CATTGCTCCCAACAGGGTGATAAAGCAATTCCCTGAGCCTGAAGCTACTGTTAAGGTAAATAGGGTTATATACCTGACAATCAATAGATTAATACCTCCTACCATTGCAATGCCCAATTTGATTGGGATGAGTCTTAGAAATGCATTGATTGAGTTAAGATCGCTCGGACTCAAACTCGGCGATACATCTTTTGTTCCGGATATTGCCAAGAATGCAGTTAAGGATCAATTAAATGGAGGGTTATCTATAAAGCCGGGAGATCCCATTAGAATGGGCTCTTTAATTGACTTACAGATCGGAGCTGGTGTGGTAGGAGATGAGTTGCCTGTACCTGATTTATTTGGCTTGAATTATCAGGAAGCTTTGCTTGTGATTGAGGTGAACGGATTAAATCCGGGTGTTGTGATGCTGGATGATAATCTGACTGATACTGCTGCAGGTTTTGTTTACTGGCAAAATCCTATGCCCATCAATGAGCAGCTGCAGACAAATAAAATCAGGTCCGGTCAATTGGTTGATATTAAATTGGGTATATCAAAACCTGAATCGAGGCCTGATTCGTTAAATAATGCAAACAAATAAAATTTCAGATAGATGAAAACAATGAATGTCAAGGAAGTTCAAAGCAGAATTGAAGCTGGTGATAACCTCAATTTACTTGATGTCAGGGAGCCTATGGAGCATGATGATTTTAATATAGGCGGTATATTGTTGCCCTTGGGTGATATCAGGGTTGGAGATACCACTACAATTGATCACCTGAAGGATCAGGAAATAATCATTTATTGCAGAAGCGGGAATAGGAGTGGACAGGCATGTATGGTGCTGGAATCTCTGGGTTTTACAAATGTAATTAATGTTTCGGGTGGTATGCTCGCCTGGCAGGATACATTTCCAGGATAAACAACATTCAGGAGATTTATTCAATTGTTGTTTTACCAAGGTCGATCAAGGCCCTGCGTAGCATCAGGTCAATTAATTCTTTACTGAATTTTTCTACTGAATCAGGATTTAGTGAAGCTGTTTGTATTGTCCATAGCAACATACCAGAATGTGCATCAAATAAATTTCCTTCCATAAAATATTTCTTATCGGTAACATAGTATCCAGGATCATACATGAATGGATACCAGTAAGAATAGAAACCTCTGAAATGCAGTCCATATCCTGGAAAAGGACCATAGTATGGCATGCCTCCGGGGACATACCGTGTTTCGCTTGTTTTGTCGATCAGGTTGATGGTAAATATTAAATCGCAGTCAAGTGATTTGATCTTATCCATCATTGCTTCAACAGTTGGTGGAACTTTATCCGCAATATTTGGTATAAAGTAGTCTAGGCTTTTTTCAGATGTATACCCTTGGGCCTTTGTGGTACTCACCATATTCGCTTCCAAGTGCTCTCGTACGTGTGGATTTTTTATAAGTGCAGCCACGAAAATTCTTGAGATATTAAGTGGTTTTTCATAGCTTTTGTTTGTCCAACTATAGGTTACTTTACTGGATGCTCCACACCCCATCAAACTGAAACCCAGCGTTACAAAAAGCAACATATTGGTAAGTATTTTTTTCATCATAAAAACTTTGATGTAACTTAAAGTAAGAGAGCGATCCAATGGGATCGCTCTCTACTTTATAATTGACAAAGCTGATAAATGATAAAAAAGCTGTTACAGATTTATGGTGAGGCCAGTCATTATATTAATGCCGGCCATCGGGAAATAAAAGTTATTCCTACTTACCTCACCGCCAAATTGGTATGAATACGTGTAGCCATTAGGCGCGTAAGCAGCATTCAGAAAATTATTTAGCTGAAAAAAAAGATCGATGGATTTTATTTGTTTAAGCTGAAAGGAATGCATCAGCTGTAAATCATTAACCATAAATGCATCAAGTCTTCTGTCTTTTCGGGATGTGTTGTCAAGGAATTGTGCACCTACATATTTTGAAATAAGTTTTAACTCTCCATTTTTCCAGGGTAATATGGATAGCGTTGCATTGTTTACAACTGACGGGGAAAAAGCAATATTTGTATTGCTGAAAACTGTTGCAACCTGACCTCCAGCATCATAATCATCATAATAGTCAGTGAATGTTTTTATTTTATTTCTGCTCAATGCAAGGTTATTGCTGAATTTAAGCAAGTCGTTAAGCTTGAAACTTGTCTCAATTTCAACACCGGTTCTGTAGCTGTTCGCGATATTCGTTCTGGTGTAAGCGCCCACATCATTTACTTTTCCGGTAAGTACCAGTTGGTTGTTGTAAAACATACCATATGCTGTTACATTTAAATTTACTTTGCCAATATTCGTTTCAAATCCACTTTCCAAATCATGTAATGTTTCATGTTTGGGAGAGCCCTGCTCACTTACTTCAAAATCATCGCGGTTGGGCTCTTTGTTGGCAATTGCATAAGAAATGAATGCGGACAAGTTATCCTTTGTTAATCTTGCGCCCAGTTTGGGGTTAACAAAGAACCATTGTCTGTCAACCTGTAGCTTCGGGTTATCTCTGAAACCATCAATCCTGTAGGAAACTGATCTCAGTTGTAAATCAGCAAACATATTGATAAGTCCATCTTTCTTAAGCCATTTTCCAAATACATGATTTTCTCTTTTAACTGCATCATGATCGTACCATTTCTGGTCTTTAGAAATGCTGCTTTCAGCCCAGATAATCTTTCCGAAATGCTGCCCTATATACTGATTGGATCCTCCACCCAAAATGATTTCATTTTTTGCATCAATGCGCTGAAACGAAAAATTACTGCCATAAAAAATATTGTCAAGCCAAAGCTGCCGTATCAGGTCAGTCTCAGTTAAATTAATGCCATTGACCTGAGGTGTGGTAATACCATATTTTTCATAGGATTCATCAGCCTTGTATTGCTCATAATAACCCTGACCTTTTGTGGCAAAACCTGCCAAAGAAAAATTCCATGTTGTGTTTAATTTTTTATTGTAAAACAACTGGTAATGGGTTTGGGTGTAATTATCAGTTTCATTGTCATAAGGACTGTCTGCTTTCTCAGTTCCTGCACTGTTAAAGGTTCTGTCTGACGTAAGTTTATCCTCCGGGATACCATACCAGGCCTGGTATGTTTTTTCTTTTCCGGAAAATATATTCAGCCGTAGAGATGATTTTTCCTGAATGCTTGCCGCAGAGAAGTAAAATGACTTGAGGTCGCTTGATGCCCTGTCTATATAGCCATCACTGGCAAGCGAAGACAACCGCAGGTCTAAAGTGTATTTGTTATTGATGAGTCCTGTTCCAGCTTTTACCGTATGCTTCTTGGTATTGAAGGAGCCCAGACTATTGCTGATTTGTCCGTATGCCTTTTCACTCACCTCATTGGTGAGCAAATTGACTGTTGCGCCAAAGGCTCCGGTACCGTTTGAGCTTGTCCCAACTCCACGTTGCACCTGAATACTGTTTGTGGAGGAAAGTATATCTGGCAGATTTACAAGAAATGCTCCCTGTGATTCAGCATCATTGAAGGCGATGCCATTTAAAGTGAAGTTTATTCTTGAAGGATCTGTGCCCCTGATCCGAATGCCTGTATAGCCAATTCCATTGCCTGCATCTGCATTGGCAACTGCTCCGGGAATCTGATTAAGTAAAAACGGAATGTCTTGACCCAGGTTATTTTTTTCAATTGTTGATTTCGTGATAAGGGTCTGGGTAAAGGGATATTCCTTAGCAGCCCTTACAGCCCTTATTTCAATTGAAGGCATCAGCTTGCTCTTTGGCGGTGCTGTTACACTGTCATTGACTCCATTTGATTGACTTGATACTGTAAGACTGCCTGAAATGAAAAGGCACGAAGCGAATAAAATTTTTTTGACACTCATACTGTTTTTGTTTTGTCCGATAATGAAAAAATATCAGCCAGGTTGACAAAAACAGGAAAGGATAACAAGAGCTGTTTCTTCCTTCCCTGCGCAGGCATTATCCTGATCAGGTTCTAACGGGTTTGATCTCAGCCATATTGGTAAATACAGCACCCCGGGAACGTTGCAAAATTAGACATTACTTGTTATTCA
>JBILSG010000258.1:0-4055 GCA_044372235.1 Chitinophagaceae bacterium | reverse complement strand
TGTTTTGCTGATAAATCTGAAGCATATACATGACATATTTTATGAATCATTCGTTCATGCTGACGTAAAACATCTAAAAAGTCTTTCTCGGACAATGAATTCAATTAAAATGATACATATAAGTTGCATGAACTTATAAAAAGTTACAACATTGAAAGAAAAAATTAATTCTTAGGAATGAAAAAGATGCAACTGCCCTAACTCACTGATAGACAAAGAAAAAGCCATCATTTCTGATGGCTTGTCCAGTGTGGCTCCTCAGACTGGACTTGAACCAGTGACCCTCTGATTAACAGTCAGATGCTCTAACCAACTGAGCTACTGAGGAATTTACCCTTTCGGGGTTGCAAAAATAGTAAAAATTGGGATTGTTGGAAAGAAAAATCGGATTTCTTTCGAAAAAAACCTATTTCAACTGCCAGGTTCACAAATTCTTATCTTGAGCTTGGTATCTGGAACCGGACTCAGCGCCTTACACAAGGCACAATCTTCGATTTGACCCGGGTCAATCGTGAAGTAAAACTCATCTCCTTCCTTCAAACTATCCGGAAAGGTGCATTTGCTGTCAACTGCAAAAACATTCCTGTAGACTGTTCCTGTTGTGGGATAAGTCCAACTGCTTTCCACCAACAAGGCATCACTTTCCCCTTCCACCAGTTGAACAACATCGTTCTTGCAAATTCCCTTGATCACAAGCTTGCCTTTGAAGCATCCATTTGCAATGGTTTCCTGCTTATCGCATCCGGAAACCGCAATCAACAGTACCACCCATCCTAAAAATTTCAACATCGTCTAATTTTAGACTAAATTACTGCTCATTTCACTTATTTACAACTCCGGAAATGTCTTTCAACCTTCAGCCTGTTCACCTTCGTAATGAGCGGGTAGCACTTCATCCGCTCCTGGAAAGTGATTTTGAATTGCTTTATCCGCTTGCTGCTGATCCGCTTGTTTGGGAACAACATCCCAATCCCAACAGGTATCGGCAGGCAGACTTTGAGACCTATTTTCAGGGGGCTATGGCATCGAAGGGAGCATTCCTGGTAGTGCATGCCCAAACCGGGGAGCCCTTAGGGTGTACCCGATTTTTGGATTATGATGCATCAGCAAGTGTGGTCCAAATTGGCTATACTTTTTTTGGCCGAAACTATTGGGGAAAGGGGTATAACCAGGCCACCAAGCGGTTGATGCTGGACTATGCTTTTCAGTACGTTGATCGGGTTGAGTTTTATGTAGGGATCAATAACCTGCGATCCAGGATAGCTATGGAGCGCTTGGGAGCGGTTCAAACAGGAACAGCAGAAGTGGCTTATTATGGTGAAGCAACCAAGATGAATGTCATCTACACCATCAGCAGGCAGACTTGATTGGATAGTGGTTTATTTCCGTTTGGATACTTTTTTCAGTTCAGCCTTTTCTTTGTTTTCCTGCATACGGAAGGCAACAATATCCCTGACTAATTCAGTAGGAATGGGTTCACCATGTGGAAATTGAATGGTAGATTTGGATGTTTTGTAGGATTTGGTTTGGGCAGCAAAGGCTTTCATAGCTGATGGCATGGGGTAGATGGCATAATGCTTCTCCCAGGTGGCATAATAAACAACAATGCCTTCCAGTTTGATGGCAGGCATGCCGTAGCTCATCACAGATAGCGCTCCTGGTGCGGTTTCCAGGATTATCTGATGCAATTCAATAAAGCCATCCCTGACTTCTTCCTGAACCTGGCTGATGTATTCCTCAACTGTTGCTGGTTTGCTCATATCATTCATTAATGATTCAATTCCTGAAACCCACATAAATGCCATCTGGCCTGAATTCCAGCGGGTAGGTCCGCATGTTATAACCCTCTCCGGTAACATTATAGCCGTTTTTCAGGGAGAATTTGAAGCGGTGGAGCGGACAAACCGCATTTCCCTGTGCATCGATGTAGCCCATAACCATTTTGGCACCAGCGTGAGGGCATTTGGATTGGAAAGCAAAAAGCTGGTCTTTGAACCTGGCAATGCAAATGGTTTTTTCACCAATTTCAGCCTGAATCATATCATATTTTCCGAAGCCGAGGGATGCTTCATTTTCAGCTACAAAATGCCATTGGTAAAGCTTAGAATCCGTCATACTGCTGAAAACCTGTCTTGTAAGGGTAGCGCCGCACATAAAGTTCCCTGACCTGATTCAGGATTGATATTCTTAACCTGTCTATTTCCCTTCGCTCGGTGGCTGAAATAAATACGCATCTCGAAGATGTTTCGTGTTGCCACCTCCTGGTAAGTTCTTCAAGGAGCTGCGTTTTAACTTCCGGCTCAAGCCAGTTATCGAAGGTTCTTTCCTCATAAAGATCCATCTTATTGAAGACAGTGATTACTGGCTTCTCGCTGCAACCAAGCTCCGCAAGGGTGGTTTTCACCACATTCATCTGGTCTTCGTACTGTGGGTGGGAAATATCGACTACGTGAAGTAGGATATCGCTTTCCTTTACTTCATCGAGCGTGCTTTTGAAGCTTTCGATGAGGTGGTGGGGGAGTTTGCGGATGAATCCTACTGTATCACTCAGGAGGAACGGCGTATTTTCAAAAACAATCTTCCTGGTGGTTGTGTCCAACGTGGCAAACAGTTTGTTTTCTGCCAGTACATCACTTTTGCTCAGGAGGTTCATGATGGTAGATTTACCCACATTGGTATAACCTACCAGAGCTACCCTGATGAATTCACCGCGGTCTTTGCGTTGCGTAAACGCCTGTTTTTCAATCTCGCCCAGTTTCTTTCGCAAGAGGGAGATTTTTTCACGCACGATGCGGCGGTCCGTCTCAATTTCAGATTCACCTGGTCCGCGTGTACCAATACCACCACCCAGTCTCTCCAGGTGTTTCCACATACCACGCAGGCGGGGTAATATATACTGGTACTGGGCCAGTTCCACCTGAGCTTTAGCCTGAGCGGTTTTAGCCCTACGGGCGAAAATATCGAGGATGAGGTCACTGCGGTCAATCGTTTTGATATTGACTACCTTTTCTATATTTGAAATCTGAGCACCGGTGAGTTCGTCGTCGAAAATGAGTACCCGTATATCTTTCCCAGCTGCCCAATCCCTTATCTCTTCCAATTTACCCTTACCTACATAGGTTTTGGAATCGGGGTGCGAAAGTTTCTGGGTGAATGTTTTAACAGTAACAGCTCCTGCTGTAGTGGCTAAGAACGCCAATTCATCCAGGTACTCCCTCAGGAGGTGGTCCTTTTGATCTTTCAGGCCAACCCCAACGAGTACAGCCTTTTCCGATTCATTAAAAAGTGAAGTTTTATCTAACACCTAATTATTTTCCATGCTTTGAGGGCGTGATTAAAGTCCGCTTAATACAACACCAAAGGAATATGGCCTAACAGACGGGCCCAGACCTTCTTTGAAGAAATCTGTTACGGTATAGGAACCAAATACACTGAAGTTGCCCAAGCCTACCCTTCCAATAAGGGCAAATCTGGTGCTGTTGATGTAGCGCCTGTCTTTTTCTTTGGTATAGTAACCACCAGTTCCGGTGGCGTCAAGGTCGATTTTGGATTTCATCTTGGCATCAATCAGTGTTCCAATCTTGGCACCGAATGCAAATTTCCATCCTTTGTTCATGTTTTCAGGATTGGTAGAGTAGCGCAATTCAATGGGTGCTTCAACATAACCGGTTACCAGTTTGTGTTTTTTGTAACGGGTGATGGTATCACGTGTGAATTTGGCGCCGAACCTGTCGTTCAGGTCAACGGTCATTTTATCGAAGAAAATATTATCGGTACCCACACCCGGACCAACAGCAACGCTCAATCTGGGATTCGATTTGAAAGGAAAATCAAAAAGAAAATATCCGTTGAAAGTCCTGCTGAAACCCTTTGTAGTGATTTCATCCGGCTTACCCCATCCTGCCATACCGAACTGCAGCATAAAATGGTCAGAAGCCCTTTTGCTGAGATCCAGTTTACTATAATCAGGCTTTATTTTGGGGGCTTTTGGCTCCTCAACTTTTGCAGGCTTAACAGCCTTAGGTTTATCCTTTGTTTTGGCTTCCTGAGCTGAG
>JBILSG010000257.1:0-4059 GCA_044372235.1 Chitinophagaceae bacterium | reverse complement strand
CAATGCGCCTATTGAACTGCCAAAAAAGCCATCACTGATATTTTTCCAGTTGTTTCCGGCATCGGTTGATTTCCATACACCACCTCCGGTTGCCCCGAAGTAAAAGGTATTGCGGTTTTTATAACTTGCACCCACAGCACCACTTCGGCCACCACGAAACGGCCCTATCAGCCTGTATTTAACATTGCCAAGCAATGCCTGATCATAGGCTGAAGGTTGCGCTGGCTGTTTGGGCTCACTGGCCTTTTTCTTTTGTGCATTAATTCCTGAAGCCATAGATAGGGACAACAGGAAAAAAAGTATTTTTTTCATTTTAAAAGTTTTGGAGCATTAAATTTAATGTATTTAGGATTACTATTGCTCGTTGAGCATAAACTTTGGCGGGGCAGCCTTTGGAATGACCAGCTCAGGACTGATATCAGGCATAGCTGATTTGATCTGACTGATATTAAATAGATTGGTATCGATGAAAGTCCAGGTTTTACCCTTGTCAGCGGAAATCGCAATTAGTGCTGATGACAATTCAGCATTTCCGAGTAAAGTTGTCAAAAGCATCTGCTGTGAGATAACAGCCTGAAGTGTATTCTTGAATTGTAGCACCGGCGATGGATTTCCAAAACTAATCCGGCTAACCCTGCCACCCACCTGTTCAACAACCTTGAAAGCAGAATCTGCCATCACCCTTAACTGGGTTTTTCCTCCTGCAAGCCTGATCATGGATGGGTGCATGTAACTGAGAAACCGCTCTCCGTCTTTTTTAACAAGTGCGTTTCCCATTTCCATTGCAGCCTGCTTGATGGCGGATTGATGTTGCTGGGCGCTTAGGGCCAGGAAGCAATTAACAGCAAGAATCAAAGTGAATACAAACTTCATCAGATGTCTCTTTTTTTATAGATGTAAAATGCAAGAATCCATACCAGAAAGGTAAGTAGCAAAGTATAAAAAACATGTTGCCCAATGGCATCGATAGCCATTTTATAATCCGCTTCATTGAATTTACCAATTGCAGGTGGAACAGGAATCAACCGGTCTGAAATTTCAAAAGGAAGAAAATGGCCGAAGTCATACCCGAGTTTTTGGGATTTCAGCTTAAATAAACCAACCAATATATTTTCAATGATGAATGTATAAAAAATAAAAATCCCATACGCGATAAATGCCTTGCGAATCAACAATCCAAGTAAAAACGCAACAGAGAGCTGACTAAATAGCTGAAGTGAAAACAACAGAATAAAATATGCTTTTTCATAAAGTACCGTGCTTTTAACTTCCTTTGTTGCAATGAATCCCAAAGTTGATGCTACAGCCATATAAAACACTGTAACGAGTAAAGTTATCAGCAGAACGCTGATGAACTTACCCCAGATAAATGTATGCTTCTGCCAGCCATCAATAATGTTCTGCCGGTGTGTTTTGAATTGAAATTCATTTGTTATCAACATGATTACGACTACTGCCGGAATAAATGCAAAAAAAGAACTCAGGTAGGCCGTAGTATGAAAGGTTTGCGGAAAGGCAAATGGATTACCCAGCAACATTTTCATTAATTGTCCGCCTTGAGACGGCCCCTCTGCCGCATTTTTGAAAGCAAAATATGCAATGGCATTCACACCCGGGAATGAAATAGCTGTAATGGAAAGCAGCACCCAGAAAGCCTTGTAGTGCCTCACTTTCAACCATTCTGTCTGAAAAATATTTTTAATCATATTATTCGCTTGTAAGTTCAAAAAACTTTTCTTCCAGCTTCTTCTTTTTCATGGTGATTTGCGACAACACGATACCATTGTTGAAACAAAAGGCATTTACCTCTGCTGCAGAAACTTTTCCTTTATCAAAAAAACAGGCTATCCCCTCAGGTGTATCTGCTACACGGGAAATGCCCTTATATCCTTGCATCAGTTCAATAAGCCGATTTTCTGCTGCATTGAGAAGTAAACAATCTTCATCCGAAAGTACTGAATCCACGGAGCCTGACGCAATCAGTTTCCCCCGCTTTAATATGGCCACATAATCACATACCTTTTCAACTTCATCGAGCAGGTGACTGGCCATGATAATGGTATGCCCAGACTGTGCAAGGCTTTTGATGAGCTCACGAATCTCTGCTATTCCAACCGGATCCAGTCCGTTTGTGGGCTCGTCCAGCAACAGCACTTTGGGATCACCCAGCAATGCAGCAGCAATGGCAAGTCGTTGTTTCATTCCAAGACTGTATGTGCTGAACCGGTAGTTTTTCCGTTCATGCAAATTAACTTGTTGCAATACCCTTTCAATGTCTTGGTAATTACCCCTCCCACTGATACTTTGAGTTATGCGCAGGTTTTGAACTGCAGTGAGATAATGATAAAGATTCGGGGTTTCGAGTAAAGAACCAATTCGCTTTCTATGAGAAGCATGAGGCGATTCACCAAACCATTTGTATGTTCCGGAATCCGCCTGCAAAATATCAAGAATAATACTCAGGGTTGTTGTTTTTCCGCTGCCATTCGGACCTAAAATTCCGAATACTGAGCCCTGTGGCACACTGAAACTGAGGTTATCCAAGGCTTTTATTTTACCAAAGGCCTTAGAGATATTATTTATTTCCAGAATGAACATGGAGATTTTTGCATCCAAGTTAAGTTTATTTTACCCAACCGGATTTACCATTCATCCTTAAAGCATGATGTTACTGTGCTTTTAACTTTCTGTATTGATTTGCTTTTCTGGCACCAAAAGCAACACCAGCAGCCAACAGTAAGGTGAGCCCCCCATCAATGGGAACAAGATCTGCTACATCATCTTCGAAAGCAGGAGGATCAGAAGTTACGGCTCCAGGTTGATCTGTCACGCTACCACCAAAAGCAGGGGGATCAGATTGTGCCTGTATAGAAATAGCCACTAGCAGCAGCATCGCTAAACCCATGACCTTTAGGAATTGTACAGTTTTCATATCCAAATTTACAATTTATTGTACTTAATTTTTTAACAATTTTTCTGCCATCAGCAGTTTTCCGGTTTTTTCAAGGAGCTGATATTGGTAGATGCCACGCAGTAACCTGCTCATGTTAACCTGATCACCACTTTTTATCTTTTTCTGTTCCAGCACTTCCCTACCACTCATGTCATACACCTTCAGCGTCAACTCACGTTGCATGCCGAGTTTGAACTCCACCTTCATCAGGTTTATCACCGGATTGGGATAAGTGCGCACATAATCTCCATTGCTGTAATTCGTAACGGCTGTCACTACATTAGCAACAGTTTTAAACACGATATCAAAACGATCCGCAGCACTGCTCTTTGCGTCTGATGTGATGGTGTATGCCAAATCGATGTAATTCCCACCCCTGTCTATCATGTATTCCTTTGCCGTAAACTTATCCTTCAGATATGCCCTGCGTGTGCTGTCCGTCAGCATGCGGTCCCAATACACCCTGAGTGTATATTTCGTAGCACGGTACTGTGTGATACTCAAGGGCAACACCGTTCCTGTATCCGGCAAGGCACGCAACTCCATGCTTAAGAGTGTATTGTTTTGCTTCACAGCCATCGTCTCATCCAGATTCGTAAACTTCCTGCCATCCTTCAGATCTACATTGTTGCTGTAACCAGCACCAAACAAGACCCTTGTGGCATCTGCTGGTGTACCACCTATTGTCAGGCTGTCTGTCTCATAGAGCAACATACTCAGCGAAGCAAAGCCGCCTGTCTGCATGACTTCATTCCTTTGTTGTGTTACTGCAATCGTGTAGCCATCTTTACTGCCATCATTCTTCCCAAAAGTGGCTGTCTGGTTCGATGCCGCACCCTTTGCTGCTTCTGTGAACTGTATTGCACTGCCCGAAGCACTGCTCTGCACAAAGAACGCCTGTCCGGGTTGTACATACCTGTTTACTGCACTGCTCACATTGGCACTCGCATTCGTTACATAGTTATAGGCCACATACGCTCCTCTGGTGCCCATGCGTGGGTCCCATACATAGTAGTAATCAGTCAGGTTCGTCTTCACCACGCTTGCAGCCGACATGTCCACCACACTCTGGTAGGGATTGCCCACCAAGCTCCAGCCGCCGGCCG
>JBILSG010000033.1:0-13056 GCA_044372235.1 Chitinophagaceae bacterium | reverse complement strand
GTAGCACGCATTACCATCCAATGGGATCCTAATGATGCCAATGCAATCACCACCGATGAAGAGCCTTTCAGGGGCAAACAGTATGCGTTCAAATATCCGAACTTCCAATCACCCATCAATAAAAAGCCCGTCATTACCCTGCGTGCCTTTTCCGGCACCGACTTCTCCTGCAGTGTTCCTGTATCGGAAACCATCACCCTGCATGCCAGTCCGAAAACCTCTTTCAACACCATGCCGGGCATCTGTCTCGATGCTACCCCGCGCCTCATCAACACTGCAGCATTTGACCCAGCTGTTCCCTCCACAATTCGATATTCCGGAAGCGGTGTGGATGCAGCAGGTGTTTTTGATCCGGCAAAAGCCGGCGTTGGTACCTTTACCATCCAATACCTCGCTTCCTCCAACAGCAGCAGTTGCAAGGATTCAGCCACGCAAGACATCACTGTATGGCCCTTGCCTACTGCAGATTTCACCTTTGCAGACACCGCATGTGCCACCCAACCCGTCCGTTTCACCGCCAAATCTGTAGCCAATGCAGGCAGCCTGCAAAACTGGTTTTGGAATTTCGGTGACGGCCAGCAGTTGGAAGCTGCCAATGGTGATCCGTTTGTACACGTTTTCAGTGACTTTAAATCCCACGATGTTTCACTCAGCGTGCGCACAGATAACGGATGCACCAGTCCGCTCAAAGTCATCCCCGTGCTGGTCCGGCCGCTACCTATACCCTCCTTCGACCTGCCCGAAATATGCCTACCCGCTGCCAAGGCCCTGTTTACCAACAAGACTGCCATGGCAGACGGCAGCAAGCCCACATTGACTTACCGCTGGGATTTTGGCGACCCACAAAATACACAGCCGGGCAGCATGGAAAATGGACAGCACACCTATTTTATAAAAGGACAGTTTACAGTCAAATTGCTGGCAACGAGTCTGGCAGGATGTTCCGATTCCCTTTCCCAGGTGTTCGACAAGATCTATGCCCAACCTAAAGCCGGCATCAAGAGTATGGATTCACTCTGTTTGGGTGATTTCGTGCGCCTGAATGATACCAGCAAAACTGCCAATGGCGTTCCTGAAAATTGGTTCTGGGATTTCGGAGATGGCAGCAGTTCCACCCTGCAACATCCAAGACACCGTTATACCCAGGCAAATAGTTTCAAGGTCAGTCATTACATCCGTTCCAGCATTGGTTGTTATTCCGATACCATTGTGAAGACCATTGCAGTTTTCGACTACCCTAAAATAGATGCGGGTCCGGATTTGATGGTGCTCGACGATGGACAAAAACGGATGGAATCCAGTGCCAGCGGTACCATTGTCAGTTATTTCTGGGAACCACCACTGTATCTCAGCGATGTAGACAGCCTTCAGCCGCTAATCATCAAACCCAGGCTGGATCAGGAATACAGGCTGACGGTTACCGGGAGAGGCGGATGCATTTCAACTGACTATATGAAGATGACTGTGCAGCGACTGCCCCAACCCCCGAATACATTTACACCGAATGGCGATGGTATCAACGACAGGTGGGAGATCAGGTTTCTTGACCAGTATCCAAGTGCAGTGATTGAAGTTTACAGCGCTACCCAACAACTTGTGTTCAGAAATGTAGGCTACACCAAACCCTGGGATGGCACGGTAAATGGCAAACCCGCACCGGCAGGCACTTATTACTATGTTGTTGATACCAAAAACAAACGTGGAAAACTCGCCGGCTTTGTGACCATCATCCGGTAACGAATAAAGTTTAGACAAATCTAAATTTTGTAGGCAACTACCGGCCTATTTGTTGCATCAGTTCGTCTGTTTCTGCAGGCGACAGGTAACGCCATTTTCCAGGTGCCAGGTTGCCCAGTTTAATGTGCATGATGCGGACCCGCTGCAGGGTTTTCACTTTGTAACCAAACACCTCACACATCCGCCTGATCTGTCGGTTTAACCCTTGAACCAGGATGATCCTAAATCTCCGCTGACCTTCTTGGCGGATGAAACAAGGCAGGGTTTTTTCTCCCAGGATGCGCACGCCGGCAGCCATGGCCCGGATATGTTCCCCTTGCAAAGCCTGATCAACTGTAACAACATACTCTTTTTCATGCTTGTTCCCTGCCCGGAGGATTTCATTGACGATATCTCCATCGTTGGTAAGTAGAATCAATCCCTCCGAATCCTTGTCGAGCCGCCCAATAGGAAAAATCCTTTTCGGATGGTTCATGAAAGTGATGATGTTGGTGCGGTCTGAGAGGTCGGTAGTAGAGGTGACCCCAACAGGCTTATTCAGGGCAATATAAATGGGCTTTTGCTTCGATTTGATGGCCTCATCATCCACAGCCACCACATCACCTGGCATCACCCGGAAGGTTGGTAGCGCCAGCTCCCCATTGATGGTAACGCGGAATTGTTCCACCAGCTTGTCCGCTTCCCTGCGTGAGCAGAAACCAGAATTGCTGATGTACTTGTTGACTTGGATACCCTCCTCCTGTTTTTCTTTTTTCATCCATGCCAAAGGTAATCCGAACAGGCTTTATGGCATACAACTCCTCTATAAAGAATACCAGGATCCTTTGCCTACACCATTTTTTTGGATACGATTTGATACAACAAGTGTTTCTAGATGCTTTTTCACTGTATTACGATTGGCACCAGTAATCGTAACAATTTCACTAATCGTTGCTTGACCTCTTGCTTTTATGAGCAGAAGAATTTGCAGGGAAAGTTGAGGTAGCTGCGTAAGCAAAAGATTTTCCTGCTCGACTTTTGATTCAAGTCGTTTCTTTTGATGGAGCAAAGCACGAAGAAAGAACATGACCCATGGTTGCCAGTCGGGACTTTCGCTTCTAAGCGTACCCTGGGTTTGGCGTAAGGCCAAGTAATAACCTTCTTTGCTCTGCTCCACAACTGCTTCAAGTGAACTGTACTGCACGTAATGATATCCCTCCTTCAATAAGAGGTATGTTGTGAGTACGCGTGATAATCTTCCGTTACCATCCTGAAAGGGATGTATCGCCAAAAAATCTACAACAACTATTGCAGTAATAAGAAGCGGGTGAAGTTTTTTTTCTATATATGCTTGTCCGGCCCATTCAATCAATTCACGCATCCTAATGGGTGTTTCAAATGGACTTGCGGTTTCAAAAACAACACCAATGCTTTTACCTTGGGCATCGAAAGCTTCTACATGGTTTGGCGACTTTTTATAATTACCTCTGTGCCAATAATCTTTTTCACTGTACTCCATGAGGACAGCGTGAAGTTGCTTTATATAGTTTTCCGAGAAAGGAATGTCTGCGTGGCTCTCAAAAATCAGCTTCATTATGGAAGAGTAACCAGCTACCTCTTGCTCATCCCGCGTTTCAAACTTTTGTATTTCAAGGTTCGACAGTAAAAGTTCAACATCCTTATCTGCCAGTTTGCTGCCTTCAATGCGGGTAGAGGAGCCAATACTCTCTATGGTTGCGACCTTCTTGAGCGAGGATAGCTGTTCCGGGGCTAATTGCCCCAATGCCCTCCAAGCCCCCTTGAACTCGTCTATTTCAGCGATTAGGGATAGAATTTCCGGGGTTATTTTGATACTTGTTATGTTCATACCCATATTTATACCCAAAATTACCCATAAATGAATAAATAGTCACAATTATACCCATAATTACCCAAATAGTGCCTAGATGATAATCCGAACAGGCTTCATGGCATAAAAAAGGGACTGCCCGCGCAATCCCCCTATACAAATCAACTGCTGAGCGTCAGTTCTGGCTGAGGTATTTTACTTCTTCGGCGGTTAGTGCACGCTTGTAAAAACGGATATCATCCATTTTACCTTTGAAATGATTAATATCTTGGATTGCACGACCAATGGTTAGAAAATTTGCGCGACCTGTACCTGCCTGTCTTCTGGAAGTTGCAGATTTATTAACAAAAGCTCCATTAATATATAAACTACTTATACCAGAGGTATTTGTGATCACATAGTTTGTCCAATCAGTAAAACTAGCCACCCCCTGACAAAGATTAGTCGTGCCGAATCCTGGTGCAATTAGATAATGAGTAGCGACTCTAGGATTATTATCTCTCGTAAATTCCAATCTAAATGATTCAACTTGATAGATCAAGTTTGGATATGGCGATGTAAATGCTTCCAATTGTGCCCAAACAGACACTGTAAAATCACCATTAAAAATCGAATTATTAAGATTTACTACAACTTCACCATTATTAAAGTAAAGGGCGGCATTCGATTTTCCTTTTCTGTCTGTTGTTGGTTGAACAACTCCATTAGTGACACCATTATAGTTATTCCCACTGGTATCTTTGGGATTACCATTGAATGGATAGTAAGCCAATAAATCCTGCTTTAACCAAGCGGGTTCTTTGGCTGTAGCGGAAGATTCCTTTTTGCAGGAGGAGAAAAACAATAATACTCCTGATACGAACAAAAAAATGATATTTCTCATTGGCATTTTTATAACAGCATCTTTAATGCTGTTCTTGAAGTTGCTAATTATGAGCTGTATTACTCCTCAATAATTATTGAATGACATTTATATTTACTATACAACTCAAATTGCCAATAATGCGATGAAAAGCAGTAATCAAGTCATTGCTTAGATAAATATTTCACTTCTTCGGCAGTCAATGCACGTTTATAGAAACGTATGTTATCCAAATTGCCATCAAATCTAAGTATGCCATCAGCCGCTCTGCCTACAGTTATAAAATTGGTTTGATTAGTACCAATTGAAGAACGTCCTGTTGGCGAAGTATTCACGAAAGTACCATTGATGTACAGGCTAGTGATTCCATTGGAGTTGGTTATTGTAACATGATTCCAATCAGCATAATTTAAAACTCCATCAACAAGTCCAAAAACACCAGCAGTCGGATGATACAAATAGGTGTTTAAAATGTTAGGAATGGGATTACTTGTAAATCCAATATGAAAACAATTACCCCAAATAATACTAGGATAATATCTTGGATATTCCTCTACCTGTACCCACAATGAAACGGAAAAATCTTGGTTAAAGAAAGTATTATTAATATTTACGTTGAAATGTGCTGCATTAAAATACATTGCTGAATATGGCTTGCCGTTTTTGTTGGCAACAGGTTTTAAAACTCCGGTAGGTACGCCATCAAAGCCATTCCCACTGCTGTCTTTAACATTTCCATCCAAGGGATAATAAGCCAGCAAATCCTGTTTTAACCAAGCGGGTTCCTTGGCTGCAGAGGCAGATTCCTTTTTGCAAGATGACATCAAAAGAACGCCGCTAAAAAATAGGCATGAAAGGAATAATCTCATATTTATAGTTATTTAGTTCGAAAGGAATACCATTCATTTTTTTCACGGGCTCCCAGCCAAACAACCAGGGAAATATTGGACTGCAAGAGTGGAGACTTGAAAAAGGTGGAATAGGCCGGACCAACACTGACATCCACAGTAACCCTGTCAAAAAGAAAACGCTGGAGTCCCCAATTCACGCCAAATACCATGCCGCGCATGGCTTCATCTTTTTCCCGCTCACCCCGGTAAACAGGATCCCCGGCAAAATCAACACAATTGCATGCGTCGTCATAAAACCCTACTGGTGATGATATAAGTTGGACTGATGCCGTCAGGTAGTTGGCGGAATTCCGCTCCGTTTTGCGCCCTCTTTCAACCCTGCGCATCATGTTGTAATAGTTGCGGACCGACAAGAGAGCTACACCCGAAAGATAACCATTTCGGCCATCTGTAACCTCCACACTGGATTGAAACTGCGGAAGCACCCCCAACAAAATACGGGTTGTGATCTGGTCTGTTATCGGCCGCTCATGAAAGTATCCGGGAATGAAAAAAGAAATGCCATTGACCGTTTCCGTCTGTGCATGAGATTTTGTGCATGTTATGGATAAAACCCAACAAATCAGCACTATTTTCAAATGAATCTTGGTCATCTCAACTAAATTTCCGGCAATATCCTTTTTTACAGCCAACAAGTTATTAAACAACCTGTTTTTTTACTGAATGACCGGTATGAAGTCATTACATTTGACCACAAACATCTGCCATGAGAATCTATGTCATGATTACGTTCCTTTTCATCTGCGGCTCATCCATAGCCCAAGGTCCGTTTATTGGCGCCAATGTTTCCCCTAAGGGTTTTGCGGGAGTACGGGCTGGTTGGTCTTATTATGGCTTGTTGGACATGAGCATTACAGCACAACCTGTGAACCGGAAAATGAACAGTGGCGGGTATGGTGCATTTTCCTTGAAAATACCGCTCAGGTATTTCGCAGTGGCTGATTACTATGGCTCAGGTTTGGTGGGCGGCCTGTTTTTCAACTACAATGCCGGTACCATTTTCATGCCCTTGAGTGAAGCCGCCTTGAACAACAAGCCAAACTATTACAGCAAGGCTGTTTTTGCAGGCTCCTGGTCTTTGGGAACAGAGTTGATGTTCATGAAATCAGGTTTCGCGCTCTCCCTGCCCGTTGAATTTGGGAGGGGCAAAATGTTGTTTAATCAGGATTTCAACAAACAGGTTGATGCAAACGGAACATACAGCCTAACTAAAAGCTATTTCGTAAGTGCAGGCATACGATTCTATTTCTCTAAAAACCATTGCAAGGATGCCACCCGTGATTTGCAAATTGGTTACCAATAATTTTTATCGCTCCATGTCAACTACCAATTCACACCGGAAACCTGGTTGGAAATGCAATGGTGGTTTGTTGGCATGAAAGACAATCTGATTATGACCCATCTTGTTGTAAATGGCAATTGTTTCCTTTACAATCTCCACGCCCCTTCGAAAACCAATACCGGAGCGGGTTTCATCCAAACCCAATGAATTTTCTATGCCAATGGAGGCTACATTGCCATTTAGCAGGATGTCTATTCGGATATTACCGTGATCTGTTTTGTCCTTGTCAAATCCACAATATTTCACTGCATTCTCCACCAAGGGGTGAAGAATCATGGGCGGGATATTGATGATGGCTGCATGCTCATCATATGGACTGATCGTGTACTCAAAAGGGGCATCGAGGTGAACCCGCTTGTATTCCAACTCCAGGTAATTGCGGATAAACCGGAGCTCATCAGCAAGGGGTATTTCCTGCTTGTTGATCATCTCCAGGAAATACCGATGCAGGTCTGAAAACCGGATGATGGAGTCAATGGCCTCCTTGTTGTTTTCCTGTAGGAGCAACATGTAGGTGAGGTTCAGCGAATTGAAAATAAAATGGGGATCCAGGTTTTTCTTGAGCAACTGCAGTCTATTTTCAAGCATGTTCCTTTCGAGCTCCTGCTTTTTAGCCCGGTAGCGGAACATCTGATAAAATACCAGGACTACCAGCGATGCAAGGATGGTGTAGAATACGGGATTCTGCACCAAAGGAATGGAGACCCTGAATATCATTTCCTCTACCATTACGTTGTTCACAAAGAGACTGGCTTTGTATTTACCCCTTGTCAATCCGGATGGGAATTCAATGGCATCTCCAAGGGTATAAAAGGTTTGTAAATCACCCGATGGACCCTCTAATGTCAGTTTCTTCAAGGCATGTTGTTGCAGGAAATAGTCGGGATGTTGAAACCCGATGGTTACCGGAAAACGTGCGAACAATTCACCCTTTTTTTGGAGCTGCATGGTAAACGCATTCAAATCGGCTCCTTCATAAGGTTGTTTCAACGGATGCTTCTCGAGGTATTGGTCCTGCAACATGACCAATGTATCTCCATCCAGAATGGGGTTGCGGTTGGATTGGTAATTCCCCAGATGACTGTACCAAAGTGGAAGCCCCTTCAACGAGTCCAACTCAATCAATCCTTTGTTGTTTCCTATGAAAATCCTGCGGCCATGAGACCGGATCCAATTGGGTATAAACCCTTTGATCAGTTCTGAAATCACCACATCCGCTTGAGGAACCAATTTGTTTTGGGCGATGTCAATTTCCAGGCTTTCCACCCTGCCGGCATTCAATATCCATATCCTGTTGCCTACAATCTGGAATTCTTCCAGCTTGGTGATGTCTGATTGCAGGGTATGGTTGACAGTGTCGTGGTAATAGAAACCTTTCTCATCCGAGAAAAAAATGAATCCTCTGCCATAGGCTTTGGCAATGGCTCCTATGGAAATTCCTGGGATGATTGTCGCTTCGCGGTCATCTTTATGCTGCGCATAAATACCAGCATTGTGCATGGTAAAGTAGAAAATGGAATCACCAGACCGGTGGTAATGGCTGAAACGGTTATTGGGAAAGGGGTATTCGCTTATCTTTTCTCCTTTTGCATTGAAGAAGGCAAGTGAGTTGTTCCGAAGAACCGCCAATGTATCCCGAATAAAATCCATTTGAAGAATTTCAGCTGCAGCAGCTTCTTTTTTGCTTATATCAACAGAATAGAGGTTTCCCTTTTCCTTGTCAAAACGGTAAACATCCTTTTCACCATACACAAAATACTGACCTCTTCCACCCTCTACAATCCTGTTCAAACCAGGCTTTTTGTCTGGCAATCTCTTCGAGAGCGTCACTTTCGGCCAAACAAATAACCCCCTGTTATAGGTGCCAATCCAAAGGGCATCATGTTTGGCGTTGTAATGGAGTGACTGGCCAAAAAAATCCTTTCTGATATCCGCAATGGTGTTAACCCCAACCTGATAAGTCATTCCCATAGTCAGCTGATATTGCTGACCCAATGCCAGGAAGAGCTGGTCTTTTGCAAATGCCATATCCCAAACCGGGTAATTCAATTTGGTGACACTGTCTTGCAAATGTTTGAAAACTGGCGGTCTGCCAGCCTGTTGTATGTGGTAAAAACCATCTCCTGCAGTAGCAGACCTGCTTTCATTGAAAATGGCTGTCAAATAGGTATAAATTGGATTTTCAGGATAACCCTGTGGAAAAGGGCAAAGGATGGCAGATTTCCCTTTGACTTCATAATAACTGCTGTTGAAGGGCATTTTTTTCAAATCAAATCCGATTACCTTCCCATCATAGCCATAAAAATCAGTGAAAAAGCCATTCCGTTCTGGGCGGTGGATTTTTTCAAAGTGCAGTACTCCATCCTTATTGAACACATGCCAGGATGCACTGTTGGCCGCGATGTAAAGCTCGTCGCCGATTTTGCGAATGTGTCTGACATACCTGATGGAATCCATAAATGGACTCCAAACGGTTTGTTTTCTTTTCAAGTCATGGATTTTGAGTCCGTTGGCTACTGTACCCAAAAGCAGATAGTCTCCATACAGGTTGATACTCACTATGGCTAACTTGCCAGTCCGCCTGACAATTGTATCCAGATAAGCATCGTTACTGTTCAAAATGACCAGTCCAGATTCAGTACCCAGGTATGTTCGTCCGGAGCTGTCTTGAACAATTGTTCTGACGGAATTGTGCCGGAGTCCATAATTGAGTTCCATTTCAGCTTGGAGCAGAGTTGGCTGACTATAGCCTACGGCATGCAAACAGCAGACCAGGATCAGTAAGTATCCAGGTTTTTCATGCCATTTCGGGAAACAGGCAGGCATACTTGATTGGTTAAAATGAGTTGGTCTCTCTGGAAAGCCTTGATGAATTTCCGGTTGACCAAAAATGATTTGTGGATACGGATGAAATCCTCGCCCAATTCGGGAGCCAGGGATTTCAAGGTTTTAGCGATGGTCAGCTGTTCATGACCAATGAAGATCTGGGCGTATGGACCCTGGCCTTTTACATGGGATATTTCATCCAGTTTGAGCCAACGGGTATATCCTTTTTCCCGAATTTGGATGAGGTCTGCAGGCACATTTTCGCCCTGAGTTTCGAAGAACCTTTGCAGGCAATTGGATAACTCTTCTTCCTTAACCGGTTTCAGCAGGTAATCAAATGCACTCTTCCTTATGGCCTTGATTACATGTTCTCCATAAGCTGTAACAAATACAAGTTTTGAAGCCCTTGGAATCTGGTCTACCACTTCAAATGCAGATACCCCTTTGAAGTTTATATCCAGAAAGATCAGGTCATAGAAATGATCTGTTAAGCGGGCTGAAACTTCCTCCAATGTTGATACCATATCAACATGGATGTCTTTCCTTTCAGACAGCTGCTTACGCAGCAGCAGGTCTAACGTGTACCTGCCGCTGTATTCATCATCAGCAATCAGCAGCCTTATTTTGAGGGTTGGTGACATAGGCTCGCAACGGCGGTGTTATGATACGATTAATACAAAACATCCCAATGATAGTCAATGCTTTGGATAATGTTCTATAAGTTCGGTGATATTTAGTAAACGTGCAATTTTTTTATTAAAAAGTATGTTTCACGCCTACATCATCAACTTAGGAATAAGTTGCATGTATAAAAAAACCCTGCTATTGCAGGGTTTTTAGTATCTGATTTGAGATCATTTATTGAACGGGACCAGTATATCCGTCATCCATCGTACGCATGAAAGCAACCACAGCAGCTTCTTGTGCAGGTGTGAGTCCGAGGTTACCAAGCGCACCAGCATCCATGGTAGGTGCATATTCAGGTCTTCCCCAAGGAACACCATTCCAACCAGCACCCGGAACATCACGAGTATTGTAGAAATGCACTACTTCTTCCAGTGAGGAGAATACACCATTGTGCATGAAACGCTGGGCTTTACCTACGTTTCGGAGTGTTGGGGTTCTGAACTTTCCGAAGTTGGCATTCGCCTGAGCCCTCCAAGTCAAGTTATCACTTGTAGCAAGAAAACCTGCAAGACCCGGATCTGGAGCCAAATTACCACCGGGATTATTCGGATTCTGAGGAACACCAATATTGTGGTAAGCAAAGTCTGCAAAAAGTTCCCCTACAACAAATGGCCTGTTGCGGTTGCCACCCAATTGCTTATGGCAATCATTACAACCTGCTTCGTTGTTGAACAAAGCCATACCCTCAGCCTCCTGTGCATTCATGGTATACCTTCCAGCCTGGAAAGCATCAAACTTGGAGGAATATTGATTCACTTCTGAAGAACCTTCATAAGCATCTATAGCCAAGCCAACGTTGTCATAGCTTGCAAGTATCGCAGTTTCATTGCTCATGTCAATCTCAGCAGTTCCAAAAGCGGCTTTCCAAAGGGCCAGGTAAGAACGGTTGCTTTTTAGCTTGGCAAGCACACTGGCAGGACCAGGATGATTTTGTTCTTTATCAGCCAGGAATGGTCCGAGTGCCTGCTCAGCAGCAGTGCTACCCAGGCGCAGACCTGTAGCACGACCATCCCAGAATAATCCGCCGGTAAATTCCTCACCATCAAAATCCATAACGGGAACCAGTGTAGCATAAGCAGCGGTTGGGGGCTTTCTGCGACCAAATGCACCAATAACAGCACCTTCTCCGATACCGGCTACGAATCCACGTTTGAAGCCTGCAGCTGAAGCAGCACCTCCTGTTGGGATATCACCAAAACCAGAAAAGCCTACCTGTGGAGCGTGGCATGAAGCGCAAGACTGTACACCCATTGGTTCAGAAAGTCTGGCGTCAAAAAAGATTTGCTTACCCAGTTGCTGAACTGCGGTTAGCTTTGTTTTTGTTCTTGCACGGGCATTTTCAATTTCAAGGGAGGGATCAACTGCATCCTTCTTGCAGGAATCCAAAATAAATAAAGCAGATGCTAAAACTGCGAAAGAACGCAGTTTGTGACTGTGTAACATAACAATAGTTTAGTGTCAGAAAATGAGATTACAGCAGTCTTTCGAAGGAATTGGGTCGGTAAATCAGTGAGGATTGGATAGCAAAGAGAGCTATTAGATATTCAAAGATAGACAGATTCAATTCATAAACAAGAAAACACGCTAATTATAGAAAATATTTATATTTATAAAGATAATATTGATAAAATTGAAAATCAGTGAGTTGTCTTCTATTGCACCCTCTTTTATAAAAAAAGGGCCGCATAGATATGCGACCCTTAGGCTGTATTTGCTTTGTTCTGATAGGCTTATTGAGCTACTCCTGTATAACCATCATCCATTGTTCTCATGAAGGCTACTACAGCCGCTTCCTGAGCTGGTGTGAGTCCGAGATTACCAAGCGCACCAGCATCCATGGTAGGTGCATACTCAGGTCGTCCCCAGGGAACACCATTCCAACCAGCACCCGGAACATCACGTGTATTGTAGAAATGCACTACTTCTTCCAGTGAGGAGAATACACCGTTGTGCATGAAACGCTGGGCTTTACCTACGTTGCGCAGTGTTGGGGTTCTGAATTTTCCGAAGTTGGCATTTGCCTGAGCTCTCCAGGTCAAGTTATCACTTGTGGCAAGAAAACCTGCAAGACCCGGATCTGGAGCCAAATTACCACCTGGATTATTTGGATTCTGAGGGACACCAATATTGTGGTAAGCAAAATCTGCAAAAAGTTCGCCTGCAACAAATGGCCTGTTTCTGTTTCCACCCAATTGCTTGTGGCAATCATTACATCCTGCTTCGTTGTTAAACAAGGCCATACCCTGCGCTTCCTGCGCAGTCATGGTATACCTGCCAGCCTGGAAAGCATCAAACTTAGATGAATACTGATTAACTTCTGGAGAACCTTCGTAAGCATCAATTGCCAAACCAATTTTATCGTAATTTGAAAGAACAGCTGTTTCATTGCTCAGATCAATTTCAGAGGTTCCAAACGCAGCTTTCCAAAGGGCTAGGTAGGAACGGTTACTTTTCAACTTGGCAAGCACACTGGCAGGACCAGGATGATTTTGTTCTTTATCAGCCAGGAATGGTCCGAGTGCCTGTTCAGCAGCAGTACTGCCCAAACGCAGACCTGTAGCACGACCATCCCAGAATAATCCGCCGGTAAATTCCTCACCATCAAAATCCATAACGGGAACCAGTGTAGCATAAGCAGCGGTTGGTGGCTTCCTTCTGCCAAAGGCACCTATTACAGCACCTTCGCCGATACCTGCAACAAAACCACGCTTGAAGCCTGAAGCTGAAGCAGCTCCGCCTGTTGGAATATCACCAAAACCGGAAAAGCCTACCTCTGGGGCATGGCATGAAGCGCAGGACTGAACACCCATCGGTTCGGAAAGTCTGGCATCAAAAAAGATTTGCTTACCCAATTGCTGAACAG
>JBILSG010000256.1:0-4074 GCA_044372235.1 Chitinophagaceae bacterium | reverse complement strand
TAGCAACTTTTTTTTCACACCTGGATCTGGTGTAAATAACAAACCACATTTTTTCCATATTATAGTTTTTTCTTTTTAAACATGGCTTCGCCACATTCAATCACACCTTATGATTTAAATACATTTAAATTAATCCGACTATTGAATGTCAGGATTTGATCCTTCCCCGGCCTTCAGCGTAAGAATACCCATACCCGTAACTGTTTCTGTTCCTCAGGAAACCTCTGTTTCTGATACCACTAAAAATAATTACGGGATTGTTTAACGGATTTACAATATTGTTCTCATCCAGTCTTTGCAAAATATACTTTGGCGAATACCCATGACGAACTACATAAATAGTTGTACTGCAAAACTTGGATAGATAATTGGCATCTGTTACCAGTGCAAGAGGAGAACAGTCAATTATAACCACATCAAAGTTGTGATCCAGGTATTTCAGTAAATCTTCAGTTTTCTTACCATCTATTGTTTCAGAGGGATCATTATCTGATTTACCAGACGTAATAAAATACAAATTATCATATTGGGCAATCTTAATTGGCAACTCTGCAATGCCAACATTTCCCGCCAAGTAATCACTTAAGCCCCTTTTATGTACGCTGTCAAATATTTTCTCTAATGAAGATTGATGTAAATCAAAGTCAACCAAAGCCACTTTTTTACCCGTCATAGAAAAACTAATTGCCAGGTTTGCTGATATAAAACTTTTCCCTTCACCTGAAATACTCGAAGTAATCAGGATTTTTTTGTTAGCGCTGTCATTCAAATAGTACTGCAAGGCATATCTCAACCTCCTAAACTCTTCAGCTACAAAACTTCGTTTGCCAACCTCTACTGCCAATGGAGAACTCTTTTTATGATAGCTGATTTCTCCAATTATTGGAATTTTAGTCAATCGTTCTATTTCTGCCCTGAATAAAATACTGGATGCAAGCGTTTCTTTAGCTCCTATAAATCCGATAGGCAGCCCAATGATGGAAAAAACAGCAATTGCATATACCAAATATGAATTTGGTGAAACAGGTAAATCAGAAGATGCTGCTTTATTTATAACCCTGCTATCAGCTATGTTGGAAGCATATGAAAGTTCACTTTCTTCTCTTTTTTGCAGCAGGAAAGAATAAATTCCACTTTTGATCTCCTGGTCTCTGCTTAATTCAAGCAACTCCCGTTCTTTTACAGGAATAGCATATAACATACCATTGTAGTTGGCATTAGTAAATGAGATATTTTTCTTTGCTGCTTCTAGATTTCTTCTTTGATGCTGAATAATATTGAAAATATCATTCTTTATTTTGGATATTTGGTCAGAAACCGAAATAAGAAGAGGATTATTAACAGCCACAGTTTTTTTCAATCTCTCCCTGTCTAATTCAGTATTATTCAGTGAAGCGAGTAACTGATTTAATACAGGATCTATATTGCCCAATACAGAAGACTGAATACCAGAGATATAGGAATTCGCAGATAACTGATTCGAAAGGTCATCCATTACAGACATCTGTAAATTAATATCACTCAACTTCTTGTCATTATCCCTCACGGTTTCTAGAAACAATTGTCCCTGCTTGCTTATATCCACTGCACCGGTATTTGCTTTATATTGTTCTATTTTTCTTTCAATATCTGTAAGGTCAGCACCAATAACCGATAACCTGTCTTCTATAAATTGAATAGCATTTTTTGCAGCAACATTTTTTTCCACAATTGCATCTTCATTATACCGATTTATAATCTGGTTAAGCACATCTTTAGCCAGATCTGGAGTCATGTCTTTATATTCAAGTTCTACTACACTGGATAATTTATTAGCAGATTTCACCTTGACCGTTTCCAGAACATGCTTTGCAGTTGTTTTTACACTTTGGATATGAAAAGTATAAATACTGTTTTTATCATAAATAAATTCTTTGTTAACTATAGTTAATTTCAATGGGCCGTATTTTGTGTTTATCCATTCACCGGTTCTTCCGGCGTATTTGGCATCCAGCTCAACACTATCCCCAGATGCGTTAATTTTTAAATTCAGTTCATTAGGCGAATCCTTTAACTGGTCAGGCAAAGCTGATTCTATAGTAAAAGGAGACGTTTCATAAATCCTTCTTTTCTTCCATCCTTTTTGTTCATAAATAGGTATATATAATTTAAGATCTTTTATTATGGATTCTATATTCTGAGTTGACTGCAACACTTCAATCTCATTTTCAATAATTTTTTTAGACCTCATTAAATTCAGGGATTCCATCAATGATGGATCTTCATATCCTTTCTTCTCATCCTTAATGATTAATGATGCAGTTGCTCTGAATTTAGGTTGTGCCCACTCTATGTATACGAATGCCATTGAAATGAAAAACAAGGATAACAATAGGAAAACCGGCCAGTAAGGTTTATACTTTACAATTATTTCTGCTATCAGACTCTCTTGTGGTTGCTGCTTTTCTATTTTCATAAGAATTACTTTTTACAATACCCGATCTAAAACAATTATCATTACAGAAAGGCCAGACATGAATACAGGTAACAACTGGCGTGTTCTGCCAACACTTGCAAGTTTATTTTTATTGGGTTCTACATAAATAATATCATTGGGTCGCAAATAATAGTAAGGGGAGTTCAGGAATGACGCCGAATTGAGGTTTATTCGTTTAATTGTTTTTTTCCCGTCCGCTTCTCTTATCAATAGGATATTATCCTTTTTTCCATAAATTGTAATATCGCCAGCCAGACCGAGTGCTTTTACCAATGATATCTTTTCGCTTGGAACTGCAATGACTGATGGCTTCGCAACTTCGCCGATAACAGTAACCTCGAAATTGAGGTGTCTTATTGTAACTATCGGATCGATAAGCAGTTTTCTTTCTACAATCATCGTGGAAATAAAATCCCTTAGCTCTGATTTACTTTTTGAAACCGCTTTGATATTGCCAAGCATAGGCAATTGAATAAACCCATTTTCATTAACTAAATAACCGCCATACTGCATTGTATTTGTTCCTGAATTGCGGTAACCAACACCCCCATTGGTGGAATTGAAGACGGCCGAAGCATCTGCATTCAGACTGGTAATACTAATGTCCAGAATGTCATTTTTCTGAATAAGTGCATCATGCTGTTCCAAGTCACCAGCATAAACTGCCTCCTTTGCCTCGTTAAAATAACTGATACGCTGCGTATTGAGACAGGAGCTGAAAATTAGCGATATGCAAATCAATTTAACGTACTCTGGAATTGCAGGCAGCATAATTTCAGTATTTTATTTCTGAAACGAATGTATGCCTCAGGTAAAGTTTCCGAGATGACTTAAGTCAATTTATGGAATGACCAGAATCAAACCAAAAACTGAAACCCTTTGTAGCAAAGGGCTTCAGGCAAATTATATGGATTAATTAAATTGTTGAATTAATGACTAAAAGCATATTCATCAGGTATGACGAATTAGAAAATGAGGCTACTCCTGAATTATCTTAACGGTTTTGACGTTTTTATTTTGCTTCACACGATATACAAAAGTAAGATTTACCTGACGTGGCCGGAACCCACTGTATCCCTGGAAAGAAAAATTGCTTCCAGTTACCGTGGTCCTTGTTTTTCTTGAATTAAATACATCTGTAATATTAAGAGTCAATGTACCCTGCTTTTTTAAAATATCATGACTCGCTGATAAATCAGCATAAAATAATCCTGCCCTTCTGCCTTGGACTGTTTTCTGAGCTGCCTCATAATTCATCCTCCATTGAATGTCTAGCGCACTGCTTAAGCTGAACCTTGAAGTGTGCCTGAGAAACCAGCTGTAGGTATCTGCTAGAAAGGTTGGAAGAATGTTTGTGCCATCAATTTTAGCATAAAACAAGTTGAAATTCCCATCCATCCGCAACCATTTATATGGTTTTACAGTAGATGTCAACTCAACGCCAAATGCCTTTTCAGATAAAAGGTTTTCAGTTCGGGTTACTGCATTACCGAGATTATCTACTTTTCTTATACGATCAATTCTGCCAGTGGTAGACCGATGATACAATGAAGATGTAACTGATCCTTTTTCAAATGTTTTAATATGCCCTATTTCAA
>JBILSG010000255.1:0-4083 GCA_044372235.1 Chitinophagaceae bacterium | reverse complement strand
CTGGATTCAGTAATCAGCAAACTACCCGATAGTCTGCTTGCAATTCCTGCCAATGAACGGTACGAAATGTATAAACTGGAAATAGAAGACGGCAGGTCGGCAGATAGTTCAGCACTGAATAAAACAAAGGGTATGCTGGATATTGGTGACTATCGGATTAACCTTTCGTTTTTCACTGATTTCAGTCAGGAAGCTTTCTTCCATAAACTAACCTGGCCTGATAGCATTTTGTATGTTGCTGAGGTGTCAACAGGCAGGAGTGTTTCAAATGATACCACCATATTGTTCAGCAAACCACTTACTGCTGCACAAAAAACACGTCTTAAGCCCACAAGAAAAAAGATGGATTATGATAATTTCAGCCACAACTATGGCTTCGGGAATGATTGTCCGCCGGGTGATTGCAAACACTATTTCATAGGTCTTACCAGCCGAAATAATATCCTGAGGGTAGACAATCCTGGTGAAATCAAAAAGCTGCTGCCACGAATCAGAAATCCATATGATGCCTGGTTTATGCTGGAATCGGCCATGTACTGGCCCAGAGGAAAATTCGCCAAAGTGAATGATGGATTTCTAATTCTCATAAATAAACGTACCCGTGATTGCCAGATTGATTATGCAGACATCCTTTATCATGTTCATCAAAGTGGGCATGTAAAAGAACTCGGGAGAGTACTTACACAGAAAACAACATTGTGTTTCTAATCAATTATTTTTTCAAATACTTCTCCATTTCAAGAAATAAACTGATCATATGATGATCCATTTTTTCATTGTCTCAAATTAGCAAAAAGAATTTCAAAGAATTAATATTCCTGGTTGATTGTATCGCTATTTTTGGCAATAATAACTTAACTGCAATGGTAACGCTTAAACTTCTATCTGCTCTTCTTCCGATTCTGATGGGCATTGCTGTAATAATAGGCATGCAAAAGTACAGTGATTGGAAATATAGTCCGAGAGGCGTTTCACCTTCGTATTTTGCTTCTGTGGCCTTACTCTTTGCGCTCTTTCTGAGTCTTGTCTTTTCTGAAGTCTGGAACAAAGTCTCCAAAACAAATGCATTGATGACTGAGCAGGCAAATTCCATGCGCGCATTGCTGCGGATGACAGAACCACTTGGTCCTGATTCAATAAGGGTTGCCAATGCCGTAAAAAACTATATTCAAAAACTTAAAGAACAGGAAGTCAATGACGATATGTTGGGCGGAAAGGGGTACACCAATTATAAGGTTCAGTCCTTTTCAAAAAAAACATTTCAGGAGTACTATTCGATTGCAGCAGATGATAAATACTTTGCCGGACATACCGGAATGCAACAGGCATTTTATGCCGAACTTGAAAACATACGGCAATCCTGGTTTGAACGGCGTGAATTACGAAAGCAGCATATACCTTCAACTAAAATTGCAGTTTTATTCATCTTCGGACTTTTCACCCAGATTGCCATTGCCTTTTCTCATATAGGAAACAAGAATGCGTTGCGGGCTACAATCATCTTATTCAGTCTGGCTTTTGCTTCTGCTGTTGCATTACTGGCATATATAGACAACCCACATCAAACATCATATCTGGTTCAAATTGATGTACTAAGCGATATCAGGTAACTGCTTCTCCTATCAATGCTTAACCAGACGTTTGACAGTTGATTTTCCTGACATATCCAGAAACCGCAAGATGTAAACACCCCTGGGTAGTTTTTCAACGTTAACGTATTGTGGATATCCCGGCATTATTTTTGCCCGGTAGAAAATCCTGCCAAACTGGTCCAGGAGCTCCAGGTCACTGTTTTCCCTAACCTCTACCTGAACCTGATTGACAGCAGGATTTGGCCAGACGCGTATTGTTTCACCAATAGAAAATTCTACAAATTTTACTGCCGATAAACCAAACTGTCCACTTAGATCTACTTGCTTAATCCTGAAATAAACCAATCCGCTGAATGGCTGCAGGGAACTGTATGTATATCGTCCAGTTCTGCTGCTCCCTTCATGAATGTCTATCTGTCCAAGTTTTCGCCATTGCATGCCGTTGGTACTGCTTTCTATTTCATAAGCAAGGATATTGACTTCGTCAGCAACTTGCCAATCCAATTTCAATTGCCCCTTTGCGTCCTTACCTGCACTAAATCCCAGCCAACGGACGGGCAGCAGACAAATCTCACTCATATCAAAAACGGTTATGGGTGAGGTGAATGAACCTTCACGTATTGATACATTGAACATCCTTGCCCCTACGGTAGGTGTGAGGGATGTATTTTGATAATAAAGGGAATCAAGTAACATTTCAGCCTGAGCCGTTGTCATGATACCCGATAGCTTCCGCAAACTGATGGTATTGACATTCGTTGCCGTTGACCTTACGGCAATATAGCTAACTCCTCCAATAGTAAAGTTCTTGTTGACCACCGCATCAGTAAAACCAAGTCTGATGCTGTCTGATGGGGCACTGGCAGTGCCTTTGGGGAACAACACCTCACTGTTACTGTTCTGAATCATAGCCGGATCATAGGTGATGATTATTTCATCTATAGCCCCCGATGAACTGGTTATATTGTCAAAACCTGGACCATTTGTGAATCTTTTAGTGCCCGAACAGGCACCATTTACATTACCAAAACCTGGCGTTTGTGTATTGAGGTCGAGACCTGGTGTAGTATAGATGATCACATTGGAAAAGACATAGTTGGAAAAGTCAAGGAAGAAATAGGCAGGACCAGAAGCATCCGCACCCACCATGATTTCAAAATCACTTACCATAGAATACTCCACCCTAACCCTGTTGACAGGGTCAGTAACCGTTGCTACGTTGGTTGCGCTGTTTGACCTGAATTTGGTAAGTCCGGAAGCCGCATTGAATGATTGGGTAACATTGGTGGTTGTTCCAAGCGCAACAGACGCAAATCCTCCAAACTCATTGTATTGGTTGGAAGAAGCTCCGCCGTTACCATCTATATCATAAGTATTGAGGCGTACATTTTGTAAGACCACTTTTGTTCCGGTATGCGTGGTATTGTTATAGCTGCCACCCAGAATAAATTCAAATTTGAATTTAACATTGCCTCCCCCATTGTTGAAAGTGACAGTAGGAGCAAAGAACCGATCCAGATTGGCTGTCATGCTTCCCCCGGTTGCCACATTGGATGCATAATCAAATGGTATTGTTCCTGCTGCAGATCCTGCGGGCAGGGCGAAACTACCATTGGTTATGCTAACAGTCCGAATGATACAATCAATGGGCTGTCCACCAATTGTTATTACATTGGTATATAAAGTAACATTTCCTGCAGCAGAACCATTGGTTCCAACTTTATGGATTTTATTGGCGGCAGTAAACTGGAAGGTGCCGAAACCGACATTAAAAATGGGTTGCGCATGTAATTGACTTACAGACATCAGGGATAGACTGATTACCCCAATAATAAGGGCCACCAAGGCCTTTGAGGGACTGGTTTTCATGGTACGACGGATTAGGAGGGGTGTCAAAGAAAACCTTTAACACATAACTAAAACGCCGGCTTTAAACAGAATATTGTGATTTCATTAGAATTTGGCAGACAATAACCTAAAGAATAGGTATTACTACGCAATTACTTTTACTTTCCTGGACCATAAACGTATTTTCCGTTTACAACCGTATGCAAAACCCTGACATCTTTAATTTTTTCAGGGGCTATTTGCTGGATATCCTGATCCAGCACAGTGAAATCTGCATAATTACCTGCTTTAAGCACGCCGGTTTTACCATCGAGAAAAGATGCAAAAGCATTTCCAGTGGTATAAGCCCTGATGGCTTCCTCTACAGTCATCTTTTCAGCAGGATACCATCCATCGGGATTCTTATTATCACCTGTTCGCCTCGTTACTGCAGCATAGATTCCAAGCATGGGATCCACAGGAGCCACTGGCCAGTCTGAACCAAAAGTAATCATAACCTTGTTTTCAATCATGCTGCGAAACGCATACGTACCCTTTAACCTATTGGTATCCAATCTTTTATATGCCCATATGCCGTCATCTACTAGGTGATAGGGGTGCATGGAAGCTACAACCTGCTGGCGGGCGAAATTACTGATAGCAT
>JBILSG010000254.1:0-4093 GCA_044372235.1 Chitinophagaceae bacterium | reverse complement strand
CTGCCAGCGCAAGTAAACGTGCAGACGGCGTAAAGCTAGGTGATGTTTCGGACCTTGTTCTGGATACTGGAGCACCAGCAGGAGACGCTATGATCAAGATTGAAAATCTCCATACGCCTGTTTCCCCCGGCTCAACACTTGGTGGCGTTTTGCTGATCAATTGTATCAAAGCAAGGGTTGCGGCATTACTCACAGCAGCCGGACAACCACCTACGGTTTTAAGTGCCGCCAATGTTGTTGGTGCTGAAGAAGCAGTCAGGCTTTTTGAAAAAGCCTATGATGAACATGCCGTAAGACTTTCCAGACTCTATCAATTTAATCCCTGAATAAAACAATATGCAACCCATTCCCATCAGAACAACAGTAGTAGGAAGTTACCCTTTCCCCGGCTGGCTTGAATATGCTACCGGCAATTTAGCAGCATTTGGAGCAGCCGACATTGAAGAAATGGCAGAAGATGCAGTCATTGCAGCAATTCATGATCAGATGCAGGCAGGCCTGGATGTGATTACAGATGGTGAACAAACAAGATTTGACTTCAACCTCTCCTTTTATGGTTTTATAAAAGGTATACAGCCCAACCACACTGAAACCAGAAGATTTGGTCCGCCTGCACATGACCAGAGAGGCAAACACAGCATAACCGGTGAATTAAAGGCTCCGGAGGGATTGGGTTCAATAACTGAGTTCAGAAGGTTGCAAAAACTTGCTCCTGCTGGTCCGGTACTGAAATGCAGTCTGCCAGGACCATATACCCTAAGTGGACGTCTTTTACCCAATGCCCAGTACAAAGACCGCTGGGAAATCACCGCAGCACTTACCCCAATCATCAGCAGAGAGCTTGAAGCGCTTGTTGCAGCAGGATGCACAGAAATCACCCTGGATGAGCCTTCCATGAGCTGCTATGCATACAAGGAAGATACGCGGAGATTTGTTTCCATTTTCAATGAAACCGTATCAGCCATAAAAGGAAAATGCAGGCTATCTACTCACCTGTGTTTTGGAAATTTCAAAGGAAGGCCTGTTGGTTACAGAAGTCTTAAACCCATGCTACCTGATTTTCTGGATCTTGACGTAGACGAAATGCATATTGAAATGGCAAACCGGGAGTTTTCCGAAATTGAACTTCTGGCACAGTTTGCAGAAAAGATGGACGTTTCTGTTGGCATCATTGATGTTAAAAACTACTATATAGAAACAGTGGATGATGTAAAAGAGCGCATTGCCAAATGTCTGCAGTATGTGCCGGCAGAGAAACTTTCTGTTGCGCCGGATTGCGGATTAAGTCAGACAGCACGCTGGGCAGCCAAAAAGAAACTGATTAATATGGTTGAAGGGGCAAGACAAATGCGATAATGATGATAAAGGCCCAAAGAAAAGACCAGGAGCTGATTGATGACATACTGAGCCATGAAACTTCTGCTGATTTATACATTTGGTGGTTGGGGCAAAGTGGATTCCTGATTCAATTTAACGGGAAGAGACTACTCCTTGACCCTTATTTGTCCGACTCCTTGTCAAAAAAATATGCGCAGACAGACAAGCCACATGTCAGAATCAGTGAACTCGTGATAGACCCCTTGTGTCTTCCTAGGATCGATATCGTTACCTCAAGTCATAACCATACAGATCACCTGGATGCAGAAACATTGAATCCGATACTGGCAAACTTTCCGGATTGCAAATTGATCATTCCTGAAGCCAATCGGGATTTCGTTGCAGACCGCTTAAAGATTGACCCATCGTTGCCTATAGGCCTCAACGATGGTTTATCTTATGCACATGAAACTTTCAGGATTACAGCTATTCCAGCTGCCCACAACACCATTGACAGAAACGAAAAGGGGCAGTGTCGTTATTTGGGATATCTTATAAGTGCTGGTCCATATAGAATTTACCACAGCGGTGATACCTTATTATATGAAGGGATGGCTGCGCTAATCAGTGAATTCGCCCCCCACCTTGCCCTATTACCAATTAACGGGAATCTGCCATCAAGAAAGGTTGCCGGAAATCTGAATGCGCATGAAGCTATACAACTTGCTAAATCATGTGGAATACCAATGATTATACCATGCCATTACGACTTATTCGCATTCAATACAGCTGATGTCAATGAGTTCGTATCCCTTGCAAAATCAGCTGAGCAACCTTACCTCGTACTCGGACTTGGAGGAAAATTATGTGGTAACGAATTAGGAATAACTTAATTATAATACTCTTTTGATTTTCTGTTCTCTCAGCATCAGGTCTGCAAGCACCATTGCCGCAGATGCTTCCAAAACAGGAGGCACACGTAATGCTATACAAAGGTCATGTCTGCCACGCACTGCAAAAGTATCCATCTGATCAGTTTCCCAGTTGTATGTAAACTGATCCTTTGGTGTTGAGGATGTAGGTTTGATTGCGATCCTGAAAACGAGCTCATTCCCATTGGTTATACCCCCAACAATCCCACCGGCATGGTTGGTTGCAGTTGTACCCTGGATATCCTGAATAGGATCATTATGCTCAACGCCATACATTTCTGCAGCCCTGAAGCCTGTTCCAAATTCAATACCTCTTACAGCCGGTATTGCAAACACTGCATGGGCCAGCAAAGATTCAACAGAATCAAAAAACGGTTCCCCCAGCCCCAATGGTAGTCCGGTTACCCTGCATTCCACTACGCCACCTACCGAATCTTTCTGGTCGATCGCCTTTTGCAACCCGCGTTCCAGGTCAGCATCCCCTCCAATGGAAATCACCTTTGCATTTACCTGAATACCATTTAGCATTTTTTTAGCAACAACACCAGCAGCTACCAAACACAGAGTCAATCTGCCGCTGAAATGTCCTCCTCCCCTGAAATCTTCAAACCCTCCATACTTGTGATGTGCAACCAGATCGGCATGCCCTGGACGCGGAAAAGCTCTTTGTTTCTCATAATCGCCTGATCTGGTATTCTTATTTTCAAACAGAAGCATAAGTGGTGCCCCTGTTGTTTTACCATTGAATAGCCCACTTTTAAACAAAGGCAAATCTTCCTCCTGCCTGGGGGTTACCCCCTTTTGAGTACCGCCCTTTCTTCTTGTGGTATCTTCTATGAAATCTTCAGTGGATAAAGGCATCCCTGCGGGACAACCATCTATCACCATACCCAAACCTTCACCATGGGATTCGCCGAAAATACTTACCGAAAAAAGATTGCCAAAATGATTCATGATTGCGCTTTAATTGGATGAGTTTATGGTGGCACCAAGCAGCTCAAGGTGATGGTAAAAATCAGGATATGACTTGTCTATGGCCTGTGCGTCACTAATACTTACCGAACTGGTTGCACGAAGTGCGGCTACAGCTGCAGCCATGGCTATTCGATGGTCGTGGTGAGAAGAAACTTCTGCACCGTGCAGGGCAGTTCCACCATGAACCAGCATCATATCTTCTTCAAGTACAATGGAAATACCCATTTTACCAAAAACATCCTGCAGTGTCAGCGCCCTGTTGCTTTCCTTGTGGGTTAACCTGCTGGCTCCTTTTATCCTGGTAATACCATTACAGTATGCAGCAAGTGCAACCAGTGGGGGGAACAGATCCGGGCATTCTGTAGCATCAAAATCGAATGACTGTAACTGTGATGGCGAAACTGTATAATTGCCACTGGCATAAGAAAGACCTGCACCGGCATCTCTGATTGCCTCTAGAATTTTTTTGTCGGCCTGCACAGAATCATGTTTCATTCCCTGAATGGTGGTTTCACCTGCAATAGCTCCGGCAACAAAGAGGAATGCGGCACCGCTCCAATCGCCTTCTACCTCATAGCTAAAATCTCCGGTTGGCTGTGTATGTGGGGTTTCATCGAAAATAAAGGATTCATAATTGACCACCTGAGGCACTTTCATATCAAATGACTTCAATACAGAAAGTGTAAGGTCTATATAGGGTTTACTTTTCAGATCTTTTACCTGTATGGTTACACCTGATGCGCCGGAGGCTGAATAGGCCATCAGCAATCCTGTTAGGAATTGTGAACTGAGACTGCCATCTACTTCAATTGTTGCAGGCTGAAGGGGACCCTGTATGTGGAGCGGAAGCTTACCAGACTGAGATTTGA
>JBILSG010000253.1:0-4099 GCA_044372235.1 Chitinophagaceae bacterium | reverse complement strand
CAAATAAGCCCTTTGAACCGTGCCATATTGTAAAAGGTCATTGATGATTTTTTTGACAATATTTACCGGGATAGCGTATGAATAACCTGCGTAAGCACCAGTTGGAGAAGCAATAGCAGAAACTATGCCCACGAGTTCTCCATTGGTATTAACCAGTGCACCACCAGAATTACCCTGGTTTACGGCAGCATCTGTTTGAATGAAAGATTCAATGGGGGATGCACTCCTTCTGGAGTTTAAACCGAGAGATCTGGCTTTTGCACTAACAATACCAGCAGTAACCGTTGTTTCAAGATTAAGCGGATAACCAACTGCCACTACCCATTGTCCAAGTTTTACATTGTCTGAATTGCCATATAAAAGAAAATTCAATGCTTTTTCCTCAATTTTAATCAAGGCCAGGTCACTGCTCGGATCAGTTCCGATAAGCTTTGCCTTGTATTGCTTTTTGTTATTTAAGGTTACATTGATATCACTGGCCTGCTCAATAACATGGTTATTGGTAACAATATACCCGTCTTCACTGATGATTACCCCAGATCCGCTGGCGCGCTGTGGTACACTGCGCATTTGCGGACCACCACCGCCACCAAAGAAGTCATCAAAAAAATCTTCTCCAAAAAAATCGCTAAACGGACTTCTCCTGTTTTTGGGTAGATTGTTACTGGCCTGGCTGTTCCCAATTGTAGTTGTAATGTGAACTACAGCAGGAACTGCCGCCTGTGATGCAGGCTGGAAATCAACCGGTTGCCCCGGAATATTGTTTTTGTTGTCGGAAAATCCTGCATAACTGGCAGGCAATTTACCATTCTGTTCCTGTATCAGGCCTGGTTTTCTGATAAATGAATCATAACCAAACATGGCTGCAGTTGATGTAACTGCGCTGATCAGAACAACCGTTAATGTTTGTCTCATGTTCATAACTGATTTTTTTTAATAGTAAACAATTTTTATGCCTCTTAGTTGCAATTACGTAAACATGACTGAATTTCAGTCAACCTGTCATCCTATTTAACAATACATTAAAGCCCACACAAGAATTGCATCGTATCAATACCGTCTGGAAAATCACCGATTTCCGGCGACTGAACTTTGCCAAATGGTGTAAATCCTTGTCCAGCAATACATTGTATCTTATTCATGTCAAGTTTGCCTGGAACATCTTCCAGATTGGTATAAAACTGATAATGCACCTGGGAAATAGGGGAGAAGGGGTTTTCGTTTTCCAAAAGAACAATTGAATCATTGGACATGTAAAATCGATTGTTCATGATAGCTATTGTAAGCTGATAATCAAAGTTATTCCTGTATTTCTCATGGTCTTTGAAGTAATTATAACGTCTAAAATGGTTCAGTAATGCTTCAAAATTGTAGTTTTCCGGTACAAAAAGCTGGGTGACATTTCTGCAGCCCAATCCAAAGTAAATATGCACATCATCGGCTAATTTTGCAAGTTCATCATCGTTTTCATGACCTGTCAATATGGCAATTGAAGTCCTGTTTTTCCTGATTATATGTGGATATTTTGAAAAATAAGCTTCGAAATACCGTGAGCTGTTATCAGATCCTGTGGCTATGTAAGCGTCGCAATCTTTTAATAAGTCATTCCACAGGATATATTCAGCTACATCAGGTTCCCATGCTATCAGTTTTTCTGCCAGGTGCTTCATCAGAATACTGTCTTTGGAAGAAAACTTGATCATCTGCCTATGCCCTGATAAAAAAATACAAACCATGTCGTGTAACCCAACCATGGGAATATTACCTGCCATAACAAGACCAATTGTCTTGGGAACCTGCTGGTAATCAGGAATCGCATAAGTATTTGCAAAATCTTCAAGTGTATCTTGGGCAAGTACCTGCTCTCCAAATACTTTCCCCGCATAACCTGTAAATGCAGTTGTAAACCACCTGTTGTATAGGTAGGCTTGCTCCTTGATTTCATTAAAGGAGTTTTCGTCGCTTTTGATGTATTCACCCAGTCTGACCAACAGACTGATTCTTTTGTGTAAATTCATGTGCTGATTTTCAAATCATTGATTTATCTTTATCATGTTCTCCAAAGCAAAAATAGAACCTATTTGAACCTCAAAAAAACGTAATATCATGGCAATTAAGATTACAGACGAATGTATTAATTGTGGAGCATGTGAGCCGGAATGTCCAAACAACGCAATCTATGAAGGTGGGGTTGAATGGGCCATTTCAGAAGGCACAGCTGTAAAGGGACAATTTACACTCATAGATGGAACGCTGATTGATGCGGATGCTAAAAATAGTCCTATCAGCAATGACACATATTACATTACACCTAACAAGTGTACAGAGTGCCAGGGTTTCCATGAAGAGCCTCAATGTGCCGCTGTTTGTCCTGTAGATTGTTGTGTTCCGGATGAGTTATATGTTGAAACTGTTGACGAACTGATGGCCAAAAAGGAGAAATTACATCTCTAATTGCTTCATTTTAGCAAATCATAAAGGGTGATTGTCGGTAACGGCCATCACCTTTTCTTATATTTGTACCTTTAAATGCATAAAATCCCCCCAATGGGAAAACCAATTATAGCCTTTGTTACCGGTGGTTATTCAGCTGAAGCTGCAATATCTTATAAAAGTGCAATTACCATTGAGCGGAACCTTGATACGGAGAAATATCATGTATTTAAAATTGATATTCGTCCTGATCAATGGGTTTACACAGATGCTGAAGGAACACCCTTTTTAGTAAATAAAGAAGACTTCTCTTTGGATATTCATGGTGAACGCATCAGGTTTGATGCTGTGTTTATTGGTATTCATGGAACTCCGGGTGAAGATGGAAAACTGCAGGGATATTTTGATCTGTTGAGAATTCCTTATACTTCTTGTGATACAACCACATCAGCCATAACTTTTAACAAGCGCTATACTGTTGCTGTGGCAGCTGCTTCCGGCTTTCATGTGGCCCGTTCAGTGCATTTGTTCAAACAAACTCACAAGGCCGGGGATGCTTTTCACATGGATTTGAATTTTCCGGTTTTTGTTAAACCGAATAATGGTGGTTCCAGCATTGGGATGAGTAAGGTAGGCGAACAAAGTGGACTAGATGCTGCAATTGAAAAGGCATTTGTGCAGGATGACCAGGTGCTGATTGAAGAATTTATCAGCGGCCGTGAGTTTACAATTGGTGTGTTCCGAACCCAGGGTAAAATCATCACTTTGCCCTTCACAGAGATTCTGTCTGAAAACGATTTTTTTGATTTTGAGGCGAAATATCAGGGAAAGTCTAAAGAGATCACACCTGCATTATGTTCTGACGAAATCAGGGAACAAATAAACAATGCAGCCAGCGGTATTTATGCCGTTTTTAATTGCAGGGGTATAGTGAGAATGGATTTTATATATCAAGAAGCCAGCAGCCGGCCTTATTTGCTTGAGATCAATACCGTACCAGGACAAAGTGCAGCAAGCATTGTTCCGCAACAGGTTGCCGCAGCTGGAATAACTTTAAAGGAATTCTATTCCATGTTAATCGATGAAGCTATGAATGTAAATACCAATCTGTAATATGATATTTTCTTCCATTACGAAAAAACCATTGTGGCAAAATATACTTGCAGGTGCGGGTATATCCATCGCAATCGTTGCCATATTTCTCCTTTTCTTAAATTTTATAACCAATCATGGGGAATACCTTACAGTACCAGAAGTTACTGGAAAAGACTACAATGAGGTTGTCAAAGAGTTGGAGAATGGTGGATTTGAAGTGGTCATTCAAGATTCCATTTACATTGATAGCATTGCTCCCAACAGGGTGATAAAGCAATTCCCTGAGCCTGAAGCTACTGTTAAGGTAAATAGGGTTATATACCTGACAATCAATAGATTAATACCTCCTACCATTGCAATGCCCAATTTGATTGGAATGAGTCTTAGAAATGCATTGATTGAGTTAAGATCGCTCGGACTCAAACTCGGCGATACATCTTTTGTTCCGGATATTGCCAAGAATGCAGTTAAGGATCAATTAAACGGAGGGTTATCTATAAAGCCGGGAGATCCCATTAGAATGGGCTCTTTAATTGACTTACAGATCGGAGCTGGTGTGGTAGGAGATGAG
>JBILSG010000251.1:0-4116 GCA_044372235.1 Chitinophagaceae bacterium | reverse complement strand
TTAAACCTGTAAGTCCAATTGAACGTGAATCTGAATTGCCGGAGCCTGCTGAAGAAGATTTCAAAGCTGTCAATGGGAGACGTGGCAGGACGATCAACGAATTCATGAACAGTATAAAACATGGCTTGATAGATCTCTTCAAGGAAGAAGGGGATAAGCAACTCTAAAAATCAAATTAGCCTTTAAAATACAACCCATCATATTTAAAATTTCTGCAACATGATACAATTCGATCTTCCAAAAGAACAATCTTCCATAATCAAAGTGATTGGCGTAGGTGGCGGTGGCAGCAATGCAGTTAACTATATGCATAGCCTTGATATTGGTGGTGTTGACTTTATTGTCTGCAACACAGATGCTCAGGCACTTGCGTCGAGCAGGGTGCCCAACAAGATTCAGCTTGGTCCTTCGCTCACACAGGGTTTAGGTGCAGGTGCAAATCCTGAAATAGGTAGGCAGGCAACCGAAGAGAGTCTGAATGAAATCAGAAAAATTCTGGAAGTCAACACAAAGATGGCTTTCGTAACTGCAGGAATGGGTGGTGGCACCGGCACAGGTGGTGCGCCTATCATAGCCCAGATTTGTCGTGATATGGGGATACTAACAGTGGGTATTGTGACCACTCCTTTTTCCTATGAAGGCAAAAAGCGGGCATTATATGCGACTGATGGCATTGAACAGCTAAAGTCATGCGTAGATACACTTCTTGTTATCAGTAACGATAAACTCAGACATCAGTTTGGTAATCTCACCATGAGTGCGGCGCTTTCTACAGCAGACAATGTGCTGGCAACGGCAGCCAAATGTATTACGGATGTCATCAACACAACCGGACAAATCAACGTTGATTTTGCTGACGTCTGCACTGTTATGCGCAATGGTGGCGTAGCTATACTGGGAAGTGCCAGGGCAAAAGGCCAGAATCGCGCGCAGCTTGCCATTGAGCAAGCGCTAAATTCTCCGCTTCTGAATGACAATGATATCCGTGGAGCACAATGGATACTGATTAACATCAATTCTAAGGCGGGTATTACTGAATTTACCATGGATGAAGTTGAAACAATTCAGCAGTTTCTTATCGCTCAGGCAGGCGAGGATACAGACATCATTCTCGGATTGGGTTATGATGAGAGTTTGGGTGAAGATATCAGCATAACTATCATTGCAACTGGTTTCGAGCAGCAATCATCAGCCGTTGCTATCGGTCAGTCACCACGTGAGCAAGTTAAGGATGACAGGATCATGCTGACTCTTGAGATGGCAGCTCCTGTAAAAACTGTTGTTGAAACGAAGTCAGAGACCATTGAAGAGGAAGTGCCTGTTATACAATCAGCTCCGATTGTTGAAGTGGAATTGAGCAGTGATGAGACTCCTATTGTTTTTGAACTGGGGTTGAGCATGGCAGATAAACCTACGCAGGTAGTTAAAACCACAGAAATCAAATCCGAATCAGTATCGGCTCCATCAAACGAAATACGCAAGTCAACACCTTCATCAGGATTCCTCACCAAGCCATCTGTAATCTATGCGAATGCAGATAGTGCTTCGGAGAAACCTTCACCCATTGTTGAACCGGAACAGCCCAAAGCCCCTGAATTGCATGCTTCAGTTAACAATATTGCTCCTGTTAGCGAGGACTCATTTGAATTGGTTTTTCACAATGAGCGTTCGGCAATGCCAGTTCGCGACGAAATGCCTCCAGTTGATCCCAGCCAGTATCAAAGGCAAATGGCTTCTGATGAGGCTGAAGCTCATAAGGCCAAAGCTGCTGAGCGTTTGTATAAATTGAGGAATCTTTCCTTCAATTTCAATGCTACTGATCCCCATAATGAATACGAACAGGTTCCGGCATATGTGCGCCATAACCTTCAGTTGCAGGGTTCAACGCTTGCTTCGGTAGAAAAATTTTACAGCAGTTATGCTGTTGGAACCGATGAAGACAATGGCATACAAATCAGTACCATCAATACTTTTTTAGATGGCAAAAAACCCGATTGATTGGTGTAGATCCTCCGGGAAATACACTTGAAGTTCCTATATGAAAAACCAACATGTAACCGTACCAATCGGCCCTGGGTTTCTACCCGGGGCTTTTTTATGATTTCGTTGCAATGGTTGTCGGCTGATGACGTAATTTTGCACAAATTCTTTTTTATGCCTACTGTTTTGATTACCGGCGGTACAGGGATGATTGGTACAGCACTCAGCAGACACCTGCTTCAACAAGGATATGATGTCATTATCTTGTCCAGAAACCCCATCGAAACAGCCACAGCATACAAAACAACATCACAACAAAACAGCTTCAGGCCAAGCGGAAGGATTTATTACGCCAAGTGGAATACCGATACCATGATGATCGATCCGCAGGCCCTCGCACAGGCCGATCACATCGTGCACCTGGCTGGAGAAGGGGTTGCCAAGAAGCGGTGGACAAAAAAACGCAAGGAAGAAATACGGCTCAGCCGGACCAAATCTAGTGACTTGTTGTTCAAATGTTTGAATACCCATCCAAACAAAGTAAAATCAGTTGTCTCTGCTTCGGCTATAGGTTGGTACGGTCCAGACAAAGGTACTGTCTTTACCGAGGAGATGCCCGCTGCAGATGATTTTCTTGGGCAGACTTGTCAGGCCTGGGAGGAAAGCATTGACCAGGTGGAGACATCCGGAAAACGTCTCGTTAAGCTTCGTTTGGGTATAGCCTTGAGCAATGAAGGTGGCGCTTTGGCTGAATTCAAGCGTCCGGCCAGATTTGGTATGGCTGCAGTTCTGGGTTCAGGTAACCAGGTAGTTAGCTGGATTCATATCGATGATCTCTGCAGGGCTTTTATTCATGCAATCGAAACCCCTGAAATGCATGGTGTGTATAATCTTGCAGCACCTGAGCCCTGCACCAATAAAGAGCTTACGCTGGGTGTTGCCAAAGCCATGAATGGGTCATTGTCCATTCCATTAAAAGTGCCAACTTTTGTACTCAAACTTATGCTGGGCGAAATGAGCATCGAAGTATTGAAAAGTACTACCGTGAGTTCTGAGAAAATCCAGAATACTGGGTTTACGTTTATTTATCCAACCATTCAGTCGGCAGTAAAGCATCTAATTGGATAACTCAGTTCCAAGCTCGTCTATTTTTAAATTGTAAACTGCCCCTATGGCGAGTGCCAGATTTTCCTTTTCATGGCTTACTGGAAAGTCAAAGCACTTTGGATAATTGTATTCATCTACATGTTCCCGGATGATTTCATAAGCGTTTTTCCCAAAAGGCCTGTCGGTATCCCGGTTATCGGTAAAACCACCGATAATCAATCCTTTGAGATTGTTGAAAAGTCCTGCCCGCTTCAACTGAAGCATCATCCTGTCTATGTTGTAAAGCTGCTCTCCAACATCCTCTAAAAATAGAATTTTTCCTGCTGTCTGGTAGGCGGCACTGCTGCCAAGAGCATGGGCCATGAGGCACAGGTTACCGCCAATAAGCTGAGCATTTGCTATTCCCGGAGTGTCAAAAATATGAGGTGCTGAAGTATAGCAGGTCAACGTCCCCTCAAGTAAATGTTTGAGGGATATGGTATACCTGTTTAGTCCTTCATCCTGATTGAAAGCCCCAGCCATTGGTCCATGAATACTGGCAATTTGCAGCTGCTCATGCATGAAACCATGTAGGATGGTCAGGTCGCTGAAGCCCACAATCCATTTCGGATTTTTTTCGAATATATTCCAGTTGATTTGGTCAAGTATCCTGGTGGTTCCATATCCGCCTCTGCCACAGATGATGGCCTTCACATCAGGATTGTCCAGCATCAGTTGCAAGTCTAGCAATCGTTCCTCGTCGGTGCCTGAAAAATAATTTTTCGAACTGCCTCCCAGTGTTTTCCCTTCGAGCACATGATAGCCCCATTTCTTTAAGGTTTGGATGCAGCGCCGGGCCTTCTCAGCTGGCATGAATCCAGCCGGACAAACGATGCCAATGGTGTCTCCTGGTTTTATGGGATTAGGGATAGTCATAAAAATAATTTATACACCCGCCAGCTCTTTAACCTTTGCCCAAACGCCATCATCAACAGGTATACCCAGGCGCATATTCTCTTCACGGGTTTGAATAGAACGTTCACCGGGATA
>JBILSG010000252.1:0-4116 GCA_044372235.1 Chitinophagaceae bacterium | reverse complement strand
ACAAAAATTCTTTTTGAAAGTGTGCAGAAAGAAAAAGAACTGATGGAAGCAAGGTTGCAGGCTGAGGAAGAACAACGAGATGTTATTGGGAGAGACTTGCATGATGGTGTTGGACAAATGCTGGCATATTTGAGTTTGTATTTCAATATTTTAAAAGAAAAAGATTCAATTGCCGAAGAAGATATAGACAAGGCACAAGTAACCATTAAAAAAACAATTGATGAAGTAAGGCGTTTATCCAGAAACCTTGCACCACCGGCTATTAAAGATTTGGGGTTCAGGGAAGCTGTAATTGAACTTATTAATAGTTATAGTATTATACCCAAACCAGCTTTTCAACTTAAAATATACAAGGGCAAGGATCCGGATAGATTTTTACATGAACATAAAATCATGATGTTTCGCGTAATTCAGGAGCTAAGCAGTAATACATTTAAATATGCCCACGCCAATAAGGTTGAAATAAAAATTGACCAAAGCGCAAACGGGATGATGTTATTTTACCACGATGATGGCATAGGATTTGAAATGGGCACTGTTAAAAAAGGCATAGGACTAAAAAGTATTCTTTCAAGAGTAGAGTTTTATGGAGGTGAAGTAAAGATTAACACGAACCCCGGAACCGGGTTTGAAGTATTTATTAAATTACCATTTGAATAATATATTATGACAAAAAAAATAAGAATTATCATAGCTGACGACCATTTGTTGATTGCCGAGACATGGGCAACCCTAATCAATATGGATCCAGAATTTGAAGTTGTAAAGGTTTACGATAATACCAAAAGTCTTATTGATCAGATTACTGACATCAAACCAGACATAGCGATTTTAGATATCAATATCAACCCTTTTTCAGGAATTGAAGCAGCTAAACTTATAAAAAAGCTTGCTCCCGGAACAAAAATAATTGGTGTTTCCATGCACAATCAACCTTCATTTGCTAAAAAAATGATCCGAAATGGTGCTACTGGCTATGTAACTAAAAACTCAAGTAAAGTTGAGATGTATGATGCCATACGTGCCGTCATGAAAGGAGAAAAATACATATGCGCAGAAATTCAGAAAAATATAACCAATCAGTTGCTCGTTGATGAGGATGACAACAAACTAAGTAAACTCACTGAGCGGGAGATTGAAATCATAAAAATGATTAAAAACGGATCTACAAACAAAGAAATTGCAGAATCGTTATTCCTCTCGCCCAGAACAGTTGAAACCCACAGGGCAAGAATATTAAAGAAGTTAGACTTAAAAAATTCTTTATCCCTCGTGAAATATATCAACGAATCATTTTTGGATTTTTAATATTGGGGGATTAGCTCATCAATCACCCCAGATATTATCTTCTCCCTTCAGCCATTTCTGAACTAAATCGGTTGTAACGGATTTAGGCCTTTCCAGAGGCATACCTAAAGCTCTGTCCCAACAAAGACTGGCCAATACACCCAAAGCGCGACTGACACCAAAAAGGACTGTGTAAAATTCATATTCTACCATGCCATAATGCACAAGCAATGCACCGCTGTGTGCATCAACATTAGGCCATGGATTCTTTACCTTACCAAGTCCGCTTAGAATTTCAGGTACAGTTTCATATATATTCCACACTGTCTGTACAAGTGGATCATCAGGCATGTGTTTCTTACCAAATTCCATCTGAGCCGTGAATCTTGGATCCGTTTTTCTCAAAACTGCATGCCCATATCCCGGCACAACTTTACCAGAGGCTAAGGTTTGCTTTACGTATTCACCAATTTGTTCCTTTGTTGGCAACTCAACACCTAGGTGTTCACGCAACTCAAAAATCCATTTGATGACCTCCTGGTTTGCCAATCCATGAAGAGGGCCAGCCAATCCATTCATACCTGCCGCAAAACTCAAAAAGGGATCGCTCAAGGCTGAACCAACCAGATGTGTTGTATGTGCAGATACATTTCCACCTTCATGATCTGCATGAATAGTCATATATAAACGCATTAACTCCTTGAAGCCTGCATCACCATATCCCATCATGTGGGCAAAATTACCAGACCAGTCAAGTAGGCCATTAGGCTCAATATGTTGACTATCCTTGTACTTCCTGCGGTAAATATAAGCTGCGATGCGGGGAAGACGAGCAATGAGATCCAGTGAGTCATCAAAAGTAGCATCCCAGTAGTCTTTTTTGTTCATACCCGATGCATAAGCCTTTGCAAAATGACTGCCGTTTTGCAATGCCATGATACCTACCACAAACATCGTCATGGGATGTGTGGTTACAGGCAGGGCTTCTATGGTATCAAAAACATAATTAGGAACATGTGAACGTCTTTGAAGTGTTGAAGTCATTACATCAACTTCTTCACTACTCGGCAATTCACCCAGCAACATGAGGTGAAATAATCCTTCGGGAAGCGGTTCAGAGCCCCCGGGTATTTTGGGTAACTTATCTTTTAACTCAGGAATAGAAAACCCCCTGAACCTGATTCCCTCATTTGCATCAAGCAGTGATGTCTCAGTAACCAGTCCTGTTATACCCCGCATACCCTGATAGATCTGGGATAGTGTTACCTCTCCTATAACTTTCTGACCATGGTCCTTCAACAACTGTTTAATTTCCTGACTAACCTGATCCGCCTTAATTTTGAACCTTTCCTTGATGATTTCCATCTCTTTGTCTGGTTTTACTATTTGATGCGTAAAGTTAAAACAAAGACCTCAAGCGGCATAACCTTTGTATATAAATATTGAACTATTTAGGTGCTTTTCTATATAGATAAATAGTAACGGCACTAAAAAGAATATTGGGAATCCATGCTGCCAGATAAGGATTAAGGTCTCCTTTAGTTGAAAATATTGTTGAAAAGCGATCAGCCAGTATAAAAACTGCACAAATAATAATACCAGTAGCCAGATGAACGCCACTCCCACCCCGTATTTTTCTACAGGCCAGAATGGCTCCAATAATAGTAAGCAAAATAACCGCAAATGGAGTTGCCAACCTGTGGGCATTCTCCATTTCCAGCTCTTTCACTGTTTCAGAGCCCCTCAGTCGCTCTTTTGCAATTCTTTTCCTAAGTTCAGGTGATATCAGGCGAGCCTGCGTGTATTCATCACGCTTAAGATCGGAAGGATCAAAAGACAGTTTTCTGAAAACCTCATAATTGAAACTAACCTGCTCCTGCATGCCGTTTAGTTTTCGCTCAACAACTCCTGTCAGCTTCCATACTTTCTTTGCAGTATCCCAGGTTATGTTATCTGCACGAAGGTTGTGAATCACTTCATTTCCCTTCAGTGTTTCCATAAAAAAGTTTCCTCCTGCCTTACTTGTAGTATCATAATAGCGCATTCCAGCATAACTGAATGAATCAGTCCTCATGTAAATCGCACCACTTGATGCATCATTGGGTAACACAGATTTCGTATACCTTGCCTCAAAAGAAGTTCTAATGGCATTTGCCTTTGGAATAACATAATCATTGGCCAGCCAAAGAATCATACCAAGAAAAATACCCCCTATCCAATAGGGCCTCAGGATACGGTTCAGGCTCACACCAGATGAAAGAATGGCTACAAATTCAGACCTGTTTGCCATTTTGGAGGTGAAAAAGATAACGGATATGAAAACAAACAAGGGGAAAAGCATAGCTACAATATGTGGGATGAAACCAACATAGTATTGCAAGAAAATCTCTTGTGTAGTTAGTCCGGATTTGGCAAAATCATCCGTATGCTCACTGATGTCAATTACAGTACTGATCAGGGTTAATAATATCAGTGAATAAATGAAAGTAGACAGGAACTGTTTGAAGATGTACCAATCAATTTTTCTCATACCTGCTGCAAAGTTACCATTTAATCAGGTTTGAGACATTCCGAATAGGTAGACAAACATCTTTTCCTGGCAAAATCATGGTTTACAATAGGCTGAGTGTATGCCAGCGTATCGAATTCCGGGACCCATTTTTTGATGTAAATACCTTTTGAATCGAATTTCTGTGCCTGAAGAGAAGGATTGAAAACCCTGAAATACGGAGCAGCGTCGCACCCTGAACCAGCAGCCCATTGCCAGCCACCATTATTGGCAGCGAGGTCAAAATCCAGTAGCCTGGCGGCAAACCAGGCTTCTCCCCA
>JBILSG010000249.1:0-4153 GCA_044372235.1 Chitinophagaceae bacterium | reverse complement strand
CAAAAATCAATCCTCCATAAATCTGACCCTTGTTGAAAGTTTTATTGGGCAACAAAATTGTTTCCCCATTGATTGTTTTGATCTTGAACTTTTTAATCAGGAAAACAGAGATGGCACCAACCACTACAGCTGAACCAATTACGCCAAACATGTGGAAACTCTGCAAGCGGAACATCTCTTGAATCCGGAACCAAGAAACGACTTCTGATTTGATGAGGATAATGCCAAAGAGTACACCGAAGGCCAAGTATTTCAAATTATGCCATCCTGGTGTTTTAACTTCTTCTTCATTGACGCACATGGCATCCAATGAACGTACCTCAAAATCTGTATTATTATTGTTTACTGTACTCATTTTACTAAATTATTTAGTTTTTTACAAAGAAAGGATATATGGCAGAATCAGGTTAGCCATGATGAATCCACCTGCCATGAAAGAAATGGTAGCTATGAGGGACGGCAACTGCAAGTTGGATAATCCCATAATAGCATGACCGGAAGTACATCCGCCTGCGTAACGGGTTCCAAATCCTACCAAGAATCCACCAAAAACCATCAATACAAAACCACGTATAGTACCCAATGAACTCCAACTAAAAAGATCAGCAGGAATCATTCCGGATGTGTCATTAACGCCATAAGAAGATAATTCAGCTACCAGATCAGCATTCAAGAGGATTGCAGCTTCATTCTTGAAAAACATTGCAGCCAGGATTCCGCCAAGAAAGATTCCAAATACAAAAAAGAGATTCCAGATTTCTTTTTTCCAATCATAGCTGAAAAACGGAATTTTGGATGGCACACATGCTGCGCAGACATGTCTTAATGAGGAAGAGATTCCAAAAGTCTTGTTTCCAAAAATCAATAAGGCTGGCACCATCAATCCAATCAATGGTCCGGCAACGTACCAAGGCCAGGGCTGTTTGATCAATTCAATCACTGTCATGCTCAATTATTTTAGTTAAGAAAGCAAAAATGCGTTCTTTCAGCCACCTATTATGTGATATTTGTCACAAGTACCCCCAACGGGAGCAATTACCCATTCCAATGAATGCTGTTTCGTTCCATTGTGATGCGTCCTGTTTTCTCCATCTTCTTAAGTAATCTTGAAACCACTTCTCTAGAAGAATTGATATCATTGGCAATCTGCTGATGTGTGAGCATCAGGTTTTTTCCAAGGGTATCAGCCTGTCTTTTGAGATACCAATCCAGTCTTTCATCCATATTTTTAAAAGCAATCTGATCAACTACTGTCAACATCTCTTCAAAGCGGCTTCGGTATGTTTCAATCACAAAATGATACCAGGAGGGGTAATTTCTCATCAAAGTATCCATATACTGCATGGGAATCATAATAACTTCTGTTTCTTCCAGTGCAATGGCCATTACAGTACTGCTCTGGCTTCTTGCCATACACATCATACTCAATGCACAGGCGCTACCGGGTTCCAGAAAATACATAAAATACTCCTCACCTTCTTCACCCTCCCTATATAGTTTAACCCTGCCATTAACTATCAGCATGGCATATTTGAAAAACTGTCCGGGTTTCATTAAAACGCTTCCGGATTCAAAAACCTTGCTTTCCCCATGCTCATGTATAAATTCTGCAAGTGCAGTATCAAAAAGCGGGAATTGTTGCTGGATTTCGTTGGAGGAAAGGTCTGTCATCTTACATACAATTTACAACTACCTGCCCATATAAACCATGAGTATCTGTATATCACTTGGATTTATTCCTGAAATCCTGGATGCCTGTCCGAGCGTCCCTGGCTGAATCCTTTTGAACTTTTCTCTCGCTTCATTACTGATGGCCTGTACTTTCATATAATCAAAGTTTGCAGGTATTTCCAGTTCTTCCATCTGAGCCATTCTTCCAACCATTTCTTTCTCTTTCTCGATGTAAACATCGTATTTCATCTGTATTTCAGCCTGCTCTAGGTCAACTGCATTGTATTTAGCAAACACTTCATGCAAATCTGGTATTGCGTTAATCAACTCCTTTGCACCAATACCAGGCCTCAATACCAATTGAGATAGTTTCTGTTTTTGTGTCATTGGCGCGGAACCCACAGTCTCAAAATAAGGGTTCATCAATTCCGGACTTACAGATATTGATCGGAATTGAGCAGTAATCTCTTCAACAGCAGCCTTTTTTTGAATTATTTGCTGATATCTTTCTTCAGATGCCAAACCTAGTTTATACCCAATTTCAGTCAACCGCCAGTCGGCATTATCTTGGCGCAACAATGTACGATACTCTGCCCTTGATGTAAACATCCTGTATGGCTCTTCCGTTCCCTTTGTTATCAGGTCATCAATCAGTACCCCAATATAAGCCTCACTTCGCTTCAGTATCAAAGGCTCCTTTTCGTGAGCAAGGTTATGGGCATTTATTCCCGCCATCAAGCCCTGGCAGGCAGCCTCTTCATAACCAGTTGTTCCATTAATTTGTCCGGCAAAGAATAATCCGCCCAACAACTTGGTTTCCAATGAATAATGTAACTGATGTGGTGGAAAATAATCGTATTCTATGGCATACCCAGGCCTGAACATGCGCACATTTTCAAAGCCTGGAATTTGTATAAGAGATTTATACTGGACCTCTTCAGGAAGGGAAGTTGAGAAACCGTTGAGATAAATCTCAACCGTATTCCATCCCTCGGGCTCCACAAACAACTGATGTCTGTCGCGGTCTCCAAACCGGTTAATCTTATCTTCTATACTCGGACAATAACGAGGTCCGGTACCTTCAATCCTACCTGCATACATCGGACTCTTATCAAATCCGGTCTTTAAGGTATCGTGTACCACCTGATTGGTATAAGCAATCCAGCAACTTCTCTGCTGTTCTGGCCTTATCCGATCAACGGGCATGTAAGAAAAACCTACAAGATCATCATCTCCTTTCTGCTCCTCCATCTTGCTATAATCAAGACTTCTTCCATCAATTCTGGGTGGTGTGCCTGTTTTCAAACGATCACTCTCCAATCCCAAAGAAACGAGCTGTTCTGTAATACCAGTTGCTGCCTTCTCCGCCATCCTTCCTCCGCCAAACTGCTTTTCACCAATATGGATAATGCCATTCAAAAAGGTACCATTAGTCAGGATAACCGATTTTGACCTTATTTCATTACCCATTCCTGTTATAACTCCCTGAACGCGACCATCCTTTACCAATAAACCACTCACCATATCCTGGTAAAAATCAAGGTTTGGTGTTTGCTCAAGCAGTTCCCGCCACTTCTGAGAAAACAACATGCGGTCACTTTGCGCACGTGGACTCCACATGGCAGGTCCCTTCGAACGATTCAACATTCGAAACTGGATCATACTCATATCCGTCACAATACCAGAGTACCCTCCCAACGCATCAACTTCCCGCACAATTTGTCCCTTTGCTATCCCCCCCATTGCCGGATTACAACTCATTTGTGCAATCGTCTGCAAATTCATGGTTACCAACAAGGTTTTACTGCCCATATTTGCGGCTGCAGCTGCAGCTTCGCATCCGGCATGACCGGCCCCAACAACTATAACATCATACAATGGAAACATGATACAAAGTTAATAAAAAGCAAGAAAGCATCGTCCCGATCGGCCATTTGAAAGGAAAACCTAAGCATTCAGCGACAATGTTCCACGTGGAACACTAATTACATCCAAAATTCTGAACCAAAACAACTTGACCCGTACTGGGAATAAAAGAAATAACAACCGACATGGATTTATAGGTAGTACTTAGAAGGTTTATTCTGTGTCCAGGTGGCTCTAAGCCGAGGTCCAATAATAGCATAAGCAACGCAAGCAATGCATCATTTTTACCTGTGTATAGATTTTCGGCGGCACAACCTAAAATGCCAGCTGATTTTACTCTTTGTGAAAAGGAAAAACCCATTCTGGAGTTATGCGTGAGTTTGCCCTTCCTGTAAACAAGGTCCTTGGCGTGGTCTCGAGACAAGCTGGTCAGTGCAGAGCTTAATCGCAACAAGGGTAATTCATCTTTATTAGATAAGTCGTTGAATAAGGCCTGTGATTCAGCGCCTTCAACTTCTGGAAACTGGGAGATAAAGGGCATCAAGATAAAATCCCTAAAGGAGATTGGGTTCTTTCTAACGAAGTTAACCCAATAAAAAAAACTGGACTCTTCCGG
>JBILSG010000250.1:0-4153 GCA_044372235.1 Chitinophagaceae bacterium | reverse complement strand
TCCTTTTGCTGCACCGGACAAAAGAACGTGTAGGATGAGTCTGGTCCGAGTATCGGATTGGTTGCAGGTTTGCGGAAGCCTGATATAAACTGAGCGTTAGATGGAGACATCAACAACAAACAGGAGATAGTGGCAAGTAATTTAATATGGATGTTAATTTTCATGAGCAGACTTTAAATCAATGAAGAAATCTTTGTAGTTAAAGGGTTATTGTCTGTTAGTTAATTTGATTTTCAAAATACTTATCTAAAATTATATTTGTCATATCTGCCATAAATAATGGTATGTTGATCAAATTGTCATCATACGTTAAGTTTTTCATTGAGTAACGAATTCTAATATCAGGATTAAATCTTTCGTTGTAAAATGCAAGACTTTTACTGCGAACATTTTCATCTGATTTTACTTCTGCGGGAATAATTTTATTTTTATATTGAATGATAAAATCAACTTCTGCTTCATTTTGAGATGTCCAATAACGGGGTATAACATCCAATTGTCTTCTTAAACTCTGTAGAATATAATTTTCAGTTAGTGCTCCTTTAAATTCAGTAAATAATCTGTTTTTATCAACAAATGCACCCGGATCAAGATTAGATAGTTGTCTAAGCACGCCAACATCAAATAAATAAAGCTTAAATGAATGAAGATCATCATAAGCAATAAGGGGTAGCCTAGGTTCATTGCAACGATGAATTTTACATACTAATCCTGCTTGTTCCAGCCACTTGATAGCATCTTCATATTCTCTCGCTCTTGCACCCTTTTTGATTAGTTGATATATAAACTTTTTATTTTCTCTTCCAAGTTGAGAAGGAATTGAATCCCATATGTGTGCAATTTTTGCAACATCCTTCATGACTGGATGCTTTGAAAAATCAAATTTATACGTCGTGATGATATCTTTCAAAGCAGTCAATACAAATTCTAAATCTTTGTGTTCTAATAAAGCAAGAACTGCTTCAGGAAGTCCGCCAGTAATAAAATACTTTTTTAAATAGTCTCGAATTGGATTAAAGAATATATCAGGTATATTTTCGTTCAATGGGTGATTCATTAAATAGTCGAATAGTGTGGCATCAGCAGCCCGTAGAAACTCCATGAAGGAAATCGGATAAATTTCTGCAAATGTTACTTTTCCAACCGGAAATGAAGCTTCCTTTCCCAGTGTTATTCCAAGAAGTGAACCTGCACAGGCAATTGCTTGTTCAGGCAATGTTTCACTAAAATATTTCAATGAATTTAATGCGGGGATACATTCCTGTACTTCATCAAAAATAATCAATGTGTTTTCATTGATTTGTTTTCTGTGGATGATTGAAAGGTTATTGATAATCCTGGTTACATCCTTTGTTTCCTCAAAAAACTGCTTTAGTTCTGGTTTTTCATCAAAATTGAAGTACGCGTAGTCTGTAAATTGATGGGTACCTAACCATTTTAGAAGAAAGGTTTTCCCTACCTGTCTTGCTCCCTTGAGTATCAGTGGCTTTCGAATGGAACTGTTCTTCCACCTGCTTAAACTGTCTTCTGCGTCTCTTTGAATATACATTTTACAAAAATAAGTGACAAAAACGTGATAAAAATCACATAAATGTCACTTATTGTGTGAAAATACAATTACTGATCAAATCCGCCCCTGCGTTTGGCCTTCACTGGAGCGGGCCAGCTGCGCGGACCTTGACCATTACCAGACATAACGGCTTTTTCGTTGGAGCTGCGTTCAGGATCTTCGCAGGCCATGTACACGAGGATAGCGGTGACGATGGCATTGTTGCGCAGGTCATCGAAAATGATTTTGTCGTAGGTATCGCGGTTGGTATGCCAGGTATAGTTGAAATAAGACCAGTTCAAGGCGCCAAGAGAAAAGGCTGGAGCACCTGCAGCAACGAAGGAAGCATGATCAGATCCACCTCCACCGGGAGCGCCGGGAAACGTTGCTTTAATGGAATCCCTGTATTCACCGGGGATGGCAGCCATCCACCTGCCGAGGTAGTCTTTGGCTTTGGCATAGCCTGAGCCCGACATGTTCACGATTCTGCCCGTGCCGTTGTCTTGGTTGAACAGTGCTTGCAGGTTGGAGACGATTTCCGGATGGTCTTCCACGAATGCGCGGGAGCCGTTGAGTCCTTGTTCCTCACTACCCCAATGCCCCACCAGAATGGTGCGTTTCGGATTTGGGTAAACTTTTTTGAGGATGCGCATGGCTTCCATCATCACCATCGTGCCCGTACCGTTATCAGTTGCACCGGTACCGCCATCCCAGGAATCGAAATGGGCAGAGAGCATGACGTATTCGTTGGGTTTTTCAATGCCTTTCATTTCCGCGAGGGTGTTGAAGGTGGGCACTTCACCCAGTTCTTTGGATTGGGCGTTCACGCTGATGACAGGAGCCCTGCCCGATTCGGTTAGTCTGTAGAGCAGTCCATAATCCTCCAGCATCACGTCTATGGTTGGGATTTTTTTGGTGTAGGCATCGAAGATTTTGTTTACGCCGAAGCCCTGACTCCAGTTGCTGCCGATAATGCCTGCCGCACCAGCTTTTTCCAGTGCTATAGCCAGGGTTCTGTTATTGTATCCCGTTTTGCTGATGCGTTTGCGCCAGGCTTCGGTAGCTTCTTTGCGTTCCTGTTGCATTTTGTCCATGGAAGCCTTGGTAGCAAACTCTTTCCAGTTGTAATCTGGTCGGCCGGTAGGCTGCGGCATCGCCACCAACACAAATTTACCTTTTACGCTGGGCAGCCATTGCTGGAAGGCTGCCGAGTCTGCAACTTCTGCCAGGATGATGGTTTCCCCTTTGACAGCTTTTTTGGTGGCAGGGGAGAAGGCCAATTGCGTGGCTTCCAGTGATTTCGTCCAGGGACTGATCATGTCCACATGCGTAATGCCACGGTCCCATCCCCTCCAGGTACCATAATTTTCTCTGCGTGCAGTTATGCCATATTGTTGGTATTGGCTGATGGCCCAGTCGCTTGCTTGCACCATTTTCGATGATCCCACCAGGCGCGGACCAACACCGTCCATCAGTTCATGGCTCATCCGTTTCAGTTGGGAATTCTCATTGGCTTCTTTGATGATAGCTGACACGGTTGGATCCTGTTGTGCTTGTAGAGAGCCGTTGCCAATACTTGCAAGGATGAGGAGGGAAGCGAAAAAGGGTTTGAAACGCATGTTATATTTTTTTGTGGGAGGTATAAAGTTATTGAACAATGGTGGAATGCATCATTTCCAGTTTCCAGGAATTTTTTTCTTTTACCAGAACTGCGGACTCAAGCCAGTGAATCTTCCTTTTTCCTGCAGCTGTTTCGAAATCAGCATAATTGTGGTATCCAACCCATGCCCGTTTTCCGGTTATGCGTGTTTCAAAAAATTCAAACCTGTTTTTGCGTGAGTATCCTGCAGGTTTTGGTTTGGCTAGTTTGTTTTGAAGCGTATCCAAATTCCAAATCATACCTTGTTCCAGCAATAGAAAGTCTACTGTTGAAGTTCGTTTGATGTATTTAAAGTCGCCCTCACTGAATGCTTTAAAAAATGTGTTAATGGTTTCTTGAACAGCCTTTATATTTTTTTGTTGTGCGTTTACACCTAAGACCCCCAAAACAAATAGTATCAGGAATGAAAATTTGATAAACCTTGTATTCATATTGTGCAGTTTGAAATAAAGGTATCAATAAAAGGCAAATTTTAATTTCACTCATGAAATGTAACAATAGTAAGGGTTTTGTTAAACTATACATAGACAGAGGATTGATTGCTGATATTTTTCTCTTATGTCATAACTTGTTCGATTGAGTAGGAGAAGTAAAACTTTACAAAATGACTACAGTAATTTTAGCGTACATCATAGGAGGGATATTTTTGGGGATTATTGCAGGCTGGCTCTTGGCCAAATCCACCACTTCCAAATCCATGCAAGCAGCAACAGCCGTATTATTGCAAGATAAAAATGCCACCATTGCTGAACTTCAGTCTGATTTGAAATTGAACCGACAAACACTTGAACAAAAAAATAATCAAGTTGCAGAACTGAAAGCAAATAATGAAGTGCTACACGAAAAATTGCATACCCAGAAGGCAGATATAGAGGCCATGGGCAAGAAGTTCAACCTTGAATTCGAAAACATTGCCAACAAAATCCTTGAAACAAAAACGGAGA
>JBILSG010000248.1:0-4165 GCA_044372235.1 Chitinophagaceae bacterium | reverse complement strand
TGGGCGAAATATGAATATCGGCACTCGCCTTGCTTTCAGCAGCAGACGTATCGGAAACCGCTGTTTGAATCAGCTTAAATTGTCCATCCTGAACCCTGAAAACATCAACCGTTCCCGATAATTCGCTCAACAGGTAGGCATGTGTGCCAGCGGCATTGAATGTCATGTGGCGCGGACCATTGCCCGGTTTTACAGGGATGATAACCGGCGTTTCATTAACCAGTCCGTCTGCATAAATCCTGTGCTGGTAAATCCTGTCGGTACCCAAATCATTCACATACAAATAAAGCTGATCAGGTGACACTACTACCTGATGGGCGTGAGGCCCCTGCTGGCGGGATTTATTGATGCTGGAACCTGTGTACTGAATATGCTGTGCAATGGGCAACAGGTTGCCGTTCTCGGTCTTGAATACACTCAGGCTGCCACTGCCATAATTAGCGGCATAAACAGTTTGGGTAGACTCCCGTAGGGCCACATGACAGGGGCCAGATCCTTTTGCGGCAGTAGTATTGAGTAAATCATATTCTCCTTTGCTGTTGAGTCTGAAAGCGGCGACAGAAGCACTGCCACTTTGTTCAGAAACCGTATACAGGTATTGCGTGCTGGCCGAAACAGCCATGAATGAAGCATTCGGCATAGACCTGGTATAACGACGCTGCACGTTGCCGGAATAGGTATTGGCATCAAACACTTCTATTCCCGGATTACCTTCCCTGGTATAGGAGCCCACTAGTAAATGATAGGAAGCGGTATCCTGCTGCTGAACAGAAAACAATGCATTTAACGAAATAAGCAAGGTTGCAAACATAATGTGGTTGTTATAGGCATTTAATTTACAATGTTTTTATGTATTTTTAAAAAGAACTATCAAACGACAAGCACTCAGCCATGAAAAAAATCTATTTCCTCTTCAGCGTACTTTTCATCTGTACCAGCCTCATGGCCCAGATCGAAAAAACATATGACATTCTCATCACTGGTGGCCGGGTCATTGATCCCAAAAACAATATGGATGCCATAGCTGACATTGCCATCAAAGCAGGAAAAATCGTCAAAGTGTCGCCTGGATTGAATCCGGCTGAAGCCAAACAGGTTGTCAATGCAAAGGGTTTGATTGTAACTCCCGGACTGATTGATATCCACGGACATGTATTCCATGGTACCCAAGAGGACCACTACCTCAGTGACGGACTCAGCGCATTGCCTCCGGATGGGTTTACGTTCAGGGCTGGTGTGACTACCATAGTTGACTGTGGTGGTGCAGGATGGAGAAACCTTTCAACTTTCAGAAAAAACGTTATTGGTAGTTCCAAAACAAGGGTGCTGTCATTCATGAATATTGTGGGTGAAGGCATGCGTGGCGGAAAATACGAACAAGATGTGAACGACATGGACGCTGCCATCACAGCGAAGACAGCCATGGAAAACAAAGACATCGTTGTGGGATTCAAACTGGCACATTTCTCGGGCCACGACTGGCGTCCGACAGAACGGGTTACTGAAGCTGGCAGACTGGCCGGAATGCCTGTCATCATTGATTTTGGCGGTGCTTCGCCAACCCTTTCCATTGAAGAACTTTTCATGAAAAAACTCAGGCCCGGAGATATCTACACCCATGCCTATGCTGCACTGGATGGCACAAGGGAAACGATTGTGGATGAAAAAACAAGTGTGCTGAAACCATTTGTACTAGCCGCACAGAAAAGGGGAATCATTTTTGATGTGGGCTACGGAGGTGCAAGCTTCAATTTTACCCAGGCGATTCCTGCCCTGAAGGCAGGTCTCTATCCAAATACCATCAGTACAGACCTGCATACCGGGAGCATGAATACGTCTATGAAAAGTCAGATCGATGTGATGTCTAAATTCATGTTGATGGGCATGTCTTTACCCGCTGTCATACATGCCAGCACCTGGAAGCCGGCACTGGTCATCAACAGAACCGAGCTGGGACATCTTTCACCTGGTGCTGAAGCTGACGTCACTGTTTTAAGAATGAGAAAAGGAGAATTTGGGTTTTACGACAAGACAGGGTATTTCATACCCGGAAAGGAAAGGCTTGAATGTGAAGTCACCATCAAAGGCGGACAAGTCATGTATGACATGAACGGACTGACAAAACCAATCTATGTGAAATGATTATTGTCCTTTCAAACGCTCAACAGCCACCTGTTCAGGGGTAATCCCAGAACGCCAGTTACTGAAGCCCTTACGGACATAAGTAAGCAGTTCCGCAAGGTCCTGATCATTCAGAAACTGGAATGCAGGCATCACGTTGTTGTATTCCTTACCTGAAACAGTGATGGGCCCTTGCAGACCTTTCAACAATACATTGATCAACCGAGAGCTGTCTCCCCTGACCCATTCAGACCGGACTATCGGAGGATAGCGATTGCCATCTCCTGCACCTGAACGCTGATGACAACTCCGACAATACTGCATATACAACTGCTCTCCCCTGGCCATGACCCGTTTCTCATCCAAATTGTCTTTAACCGGATCGGGAGTTTTGATATTCGTAGCGGTGAGTTGTCTTTTTTTCATGGCTGCAAGCTGAGCCGTGCCAAACGCAGTTCTGTTGCCTTTGTAACTTATTTTCCAGATTTTTCCTTTCTGCGAATCGGATACAAAAAGGGAACCATCCGGACCAACAGCCAGTCCCATAGGCCGGTGTGCAGCATCGGAGGTATTGACGATGGTATCCAATCCAGCAAAACCATCAGCAAAAACCTCCATAGGCTGGAATTTACCGTCCTTAAATGGCAGAAATGCAATGAAATAACCGGCCTGCGGATAGGGTGCCCGTATAGTTGAACCATGAAGTGCAACAAATGCGCCATGCCTGTAACGTTCCGGGAACTGATTGCCTCTGTAAAATACAAGATCATTGGGAGCAAAATGGCCTGGAAATCCGAAAACGGGCTTTATGATTGCGGGGTCTGTACAAACTTTTTTACCATCACCCCCGTACTCTGGATTGAGCATGATCTTACCCTTTTGCTGATCATAATAGTAATAGGGCCAGCCAACGTCAGCGCCTACAGGTAGTTTATAAAACCCTTCTGCCGGGAGCATGGCATTATCCCAGTCGCTGTAAAAATTAGGCCAGGAAGCATTGAGGTTATCTCTGCCATGTGCTACAGCATATAATGTATTGTCACGCGTATTCCATTCCATCCCCACGATACTGCGTAATCCGGTTGCCACCTTCACCCCATCTCTGGTACGGAACTGATTCAGTTTGTCTGCCTTGAATTTCCAGATACCCGCATTGGAATCGAGGAGCGGACAAGGCTTCAAGCCGGGAGAACCTGGAACCCTGTTTTGCTCCTGACAGGCGTCTGATGGTCCGCCAAAAGGCACATAAATATTTCCCTCTTTATCAAAAGCGATGGGTTTACCATCGTGTTCACGCGGACCATCCACATCACGTACGATGACTTCAGGCTCGGCAGAAGGTACCAGTTCACCGGGCATAAGACGGTAACGGTAAACAAAGGTTTCAGCACTGGTATAGAGATACCCGTTATGGATGCGCATTTCAGTGGAGTATGGACCTTCATGCTGAAATGTTCCGAAATTTCGTATAACATCTGCCCGTCCATCTCCATTGGTATCCCTAAGGGCCCAGTTCATTCCTCCCGGCAACTCCCTGCGACCCTTCACATAAATATCGCCGTTGTTATTCACAGCCAGGTGTCTTGCACTTCCCGGAAGGCTATCAACTACGGCAACAGACGCAAATCCATCAGGAAGATATAGTTTCACATCCTTGGATGATGGCTGACCCTGATTAACTTTTGCCAGCTTTTGAGGCAAAAAGAGACCAGACAAAAGAGAAAAAATGACAAAAAGGAGTTTCATGGTTACAGCTTATCAGGTGAACGCTTATGCCAAAAAGATGCCAGCATAGACCCCGTAATGTTCATAACTGGTCCGAACACCCCCGCTGCCAATCCGATTGTTGCAATCTTACCCATCGTTTTAGCAATACCTGAGGCAAGTCCCGCATTCTGCAAACCGACTTCAATAGCAACAGTCCTTGCATCACTTTCATTCATTTTAAACAGCTTGGCAGCGCCGTATCCCAATACATACCCGAAAATATTGTGAATGAGGGTCAGCAGGATAAGCAATGGTCCGATCGAAAGCAAACTATCCC
>JBILSG010000247.1:0-4166 GCA_044372235.1 Chitinophagaceae bacterium | reverse complement strand
CGTTCACCTGGCAATCCTGTATGCAGGACTGAACCCGATGCCTGACTATTAGCTTTTCTAACATCAATCTTTTTTTCTTCTTTGAACAGACCCGTGTTTGTTCTTCCGATTTATTTGTTTAAGTCATTAAAAATCATTATATTATGTCTACTTTTTTTCATATTGATTCCGAGGTTGGAAGCCTTAAGAAAATACTCATACATAGTCCTGACAATGGCCTGGGTAAGGTCATTCCTTCCAGGGCACAAGACTGGCTTTTTGAAGACATTGTACACCTTGATACCATCAGGCGCGGTGAGTATGATTACTATGTTAAATTGCTACTTTATTTTCTGGATCCGGAAAAAGTAAACGGAAGGTTGAAGGATATTGATGATCCTCAACATAACAGGGAATTTTATCAGCCAGGACATCATCATTTTCACCGCTCAGAACAGGTTATTGAATTACAATGGCTTTTGGCTGAGGTGCTGGTGGATGATGGATTGCGGTCTCAGATGATTGCAGCTATCTGCGCACTGGAAGGCTGTACCCAGTTTACACAGGACTTATTATCGGGGTATAGTGCCACCGAACTGGCTAATACTTGCATTTCGGGTATGGGTTCAGATAAATCCCTTTTGTTTGCTCCTATACCCAATTTCATTTTCACCCGAGACATTGGTATTGTCATTAAGGATCATCTGGTACTCAATAAACCAGCCAAGCCCGCACGTTTGCGGGAGGCTCTTCTGGCACGTTATATTTTTTTCCATCATCCTTTGTTTAGTCCATTCCGCCGCAACATCATTGAGTTGCATCAAAACCGCCCTGCTTTTCTGATGCCGGAAAACGACAGGGACGAACTGATTACCCTCGAAGGGGGTGATGTGATGATGGTATCTCCTGATCATTTGCTGATAGGAATCAGTGAGCGAACCACTGCTTCAGCTGCCATACAGCTTTCCGAAGCTGTGTTTGAAAAGGGACTTGTGAGCAAAGTGACTTTGATAACCATTCCCGCACGCAGGGATTTTATGCATATCGACACCATTTTTACAGCAGTAAGAAGGGATGTTTGGGTGCTGATGGGTGTTTTTTCTGATAAAGCGCTGGACTATTCCAGGCAAAACACCATGGCCAATCGTGTAAACGGAAAAACCAATCATGAAGCAGTCAGCATCATGCAGTTTTCCAAATCAGATAAAGATAATCCACGGATGTTCAGCAGCCTTGAAGCCCTGCTCCGGGATATCAGTAAAACAGACTATGGTTGTGAAACAGTTCAAATCATTTTTTCCGGAAACAACGAATATCCTTACGCGGCCAGGGAGCAATGGACTGACTCTTGCAACTTGTTGGCGCTTCGGGAAGGAGTGGTACTTGCGTACGACAGGAATGAAAAAACCAATGAGGCCTTCCGGGCAGTGGGTTTCAGGTTGATAAAAGTTGCTGATTTGCTTCAGGACCTTGAGCAAGGCAGGGTTAAAACCGAAGAAATCAGGAATACCGTTATCCTCATGCCATCCGCAGAACTCTCTCGCGCCCGCGGTGGTTTTCACTGCATGAGCATGCCTTTATACCGGAACAGCGTACTGTCTTCCTGCAGGTCTTCCGTTCTCATGATACAGCCCTTCTCTTTTGGATTCAATGAAGAGACAGCCAAAGACAATTATTTTCAGCAAAAAACGGATGTACCATCCGCACAAGAGAAAGCACTTGAAGAGTTTAACAACTTCGTTTGTATGCTGAGAGAGAATGGCATTAATGTTCAGGTTGTTCAGGATACACCCAAACCCCGCACGCCGGATTCCATTTTTCCTAACAACTGGATTTCTTTTCATGAGCAGGACAAAGTGGTGCTTTACCCCATGCTTGCTCCCAATAGAAGGGCAGAAAGAAAAAAAACAGTCATCGATGCTGTTAAGAAATTCAAAGAGGTGGGTGAATGGATTGATTTCACACATTTTGAGCAGGGCAAACAGTTTCTCGAGGGAACAGGAAGTTTGGTGTTGGACCGCACAAATAAAATTGCTTATGCAGCTTTGTCGCAACGCACCCATCCCGATCTTGTGCGCCTTTTCTGCGAACGCCTTGGTTACCGACCGGTCATGTTTCAAGCAGCGGATGCTGAGGGGAGGGAGATCTACCACACCAATGTGTTGATGTGTGTTGCAGCTGAATATGTGGTGCTTTGTACGGAGGCCATCAAAAATACAGATACCCTTTTTGAAAGTATCCGGCAAACAGGAAAAACAATTATTCCCATTACTTTCGATCAGATGAACCATTTCTGTGGCAACCTGCTGCAACTGGAAACGGATAAAGGTGAAAAAGTATTGGTGATGTCATCTCAGGCTTTTGAACACTTCACAGCAGAAGAAAAGGAACAGTTTGCACTTTATAACAGGATTATACACAGCCCATTGACTACCATCGAAACCCTGGGCGGCGGCAGTGCCAGGTGTATGTTATGTGAAGTCTACTAATTTTACATAGAACTAATGAAATCATTAATTTTGTGTCTTAATTTAACGGCATGAAACAGTTTTTCTCCATACTCATTTTTGTATCTACTCCTTTTTCAGGTCTTTTTGCCCAACAGATCAGTAAAAAAGCGTTATCTCTTGAAATAAAATCATGGGATCAGGAGCGGCTGAATGCCTTGAAATCAGCAACTGGCTGGGTTAACCTGGCAGGATTATTCTGGCTGAAACCAGGAGAGAACAAATTTGGTCAGGGATCAGATAATGACTTGGTTTTTGATCACCCGGAATTTCCTGCAGTACTCGGAAAATTTATACTCAATGACCATGAAGTGATTTGGGAAACTGCGGTAAATCACCCCGTATCAGATAAAGGAAAACCTGTGAATAGGGTTGTTCAGTTCAGCGTCGATTCCATGCAGGGCATATCACTTGCCTACAAAACATTCCGCTGGAGCATCATCAAAAGGGAGAATCTGATTGGAGTCCGTTTCCGCGACCTCGCCAATCCGGCTTTGGATAAATTGCAAGAAATCCCGCGTTATAAGGTAAGTACAGATTGGGTAATTCCTGCAAGATTTGAACCTTCCATGGTGCCTACCATTACTACCACCAATATACTTGGACAATCCTACCAGCAGCCACATCCGGGTAAGATTCATTTTCAGGTTGAGGGTAAATCCTATAGCCTGGATGTGGTGGATGAAGGAGAACCGGATGAATTCCACATCGTATTCGGAGATGATACAAATGGTGATGAGACCTATGCTTCGGGAAGGTTTATAGATATCCATAAGCCGGATGCTTCTGGGATGACCTATATCAATTTCAATAAGGCATACAATCCCCCCTGTGCTTTTTCCGAGTTTTCAACTTGTCCCATTCCAACCAAGGCCAATACCTTACCCATAAAAATTTTGGCGGGAGAGAAAAAGGTTCATTAATAGAGCATTTCTTCCGCATTGTTAATAATCAGTTTCCAGGTGCATACGGGAAGCGCAGGGATTTATAGTATTCCAGCGACTGATCCGGCTGTTCATAATGAGCAGGGATGGGCATTTTTGAAAAGGTCTGAAAGTAAAGCAGGCAGGCATTCCTCCACCAGACTGCATCCTTTTCCTGAATACCCAATAGCATGCTGACGTGGTGATGTTTTTCCGGATCAATCCTGTAGCGCAACGCTGACCATTCTTTTTTCATTTGCCGCATTTCGGCTACGCCCTGATAGTAATGGTCTGTCAACTCCTGCCAAAGGGTTTTCCCGGATTTCATTTTATGCTGCCAGGAAACGTGGTGGAACCAAAGCAGGTATTTTTCATTGCAGGTGTTGCTGTCTTCCCACTGTTTGCGCACCTCCGGTGCATATTGTGCCAATGCATTTGTGCCCGTAGCCGTTCTGTTGAAACCGATTCCGAAACTGTCGGCACGGTGATAGTAAACTGGATTCCAGTCGGGCCTGCCCAGGGTATTGCCCCAGGGAAGCGGACCGTAATGGTGGCCGTTGCCCATGATATGGGCCAGTCCCAATGGGGTCATATACCGCACCAAGGATTCATGAGAGCCCATCATCATTTTTTGGACGGTTTGAACCGTCACTGGATGGTTGTTGAAGGTTTGGCGAATCCATTCTTCGGCAATGTTTTCACTGCTGAGTGTTGGATTCCAGGCTAGTCGCCCGAAAGCATACCAGTTGGCCTGACC
>JBILSG010000246.1:0-4170 GCA_044372235.1 Chitinophagaceae bacterium | reverse complement strand
CCATTACAAAGCCATCACGGTCTTTGTCAAATGGACGGGAAGCTGTTTTGGGATCATCATTGCGCTCGCTCAATGCTTTCATTGCGTTGAATCCCGCAACACCGGCATCACAAACTACCGCTTCACTTCCACCAGCTACCATCACATCTGCTTTACCGAGCTTGATGTAATGAAAGGCTTCAATGAGGGCATGTGTGGATGATGCACAAGCACTGACAACTGCAAAATTTGGACCCCTGAAGCCATGACGCATAGAGATATGGCCTGCTGCTATATCCAGAATCATTTTGGGGATGAAGAAGGGATTGAAACGCGGTGTTCCATCACCTTTTGCATAGGCCATTACTTCTTCCTGGAAGGTGAGCAAACCGCCAATACCGCTGGAGAAAATAACGCCAGTCCTGTCTGGATTAACATTGTCCTTGCTTATTCCAGCATGTTTGATGGCCTCATCGCTTGAAACAATGGCCAACTGCGTGAAGCGGTCTACCTTCCTGGCCTCCTTGCGGTCAAGGTAAGCCACAGGATCAAACCCTTTGACTTCACAGGCAAACTGTGTCTTGAATTTGGAAGCATCAAAAAGGGTGATACGATCTGCCCCTGATGTACCCGCCAAAAGTCCCTGCCAATACGCTTCCGCAGTATTGCCAATAGGGGTTATAGCACCTATGCCGGTAATGACAACTCTCTTCATGCAGTGTGAAATTGTTAAAAAAAGGGGACAAGCCCCTTAATTACTTTGCGTGTTCTTCAAGATAAGTAACAGCTTGACCAACAGTGGTGATGGTTTCAGCCTGCTCATCAGGAATGGAAATATTGAATTCTTTTTCGAACTCCATGATCAGTTCAACTGTGTCCAGTGAATCGGCTCCGAGATCGTTGGTAAAAGATGCTTCTGCGGTAACTTCATTCTCATCAACACCAAGTTTGTCAACAATAATTTTCTTTACTCTTGTTGCAATGTCTGACATGATTTTGTTTTTTGGTTTATTGGCGCAAAAATAAAGTATTTGTAGAAAAAAAAACGAATAACCAACAAATAGATATGAAATCACTCATTTTCAATCAATTGCAACTGAAAAATACCTTAATTTGTGTCATGGCGTTGAAGATAATAGACTATAACTCTGAACAATACCATCAAATGGTAGCTTTGAGGACCGAAGTTTTGAGAAAACCGCTGGGGTTGACTTACAACCCTTCAGACCTTGAAAAGGAAAAGGATGACATCCTAATCGGTGCATTTGAAGAGGACCGCATCCTGGGCTGCTGCATCCTCACCAGGCTTGATGAAAAAACCTGCAAACTTCGACAGATGGCTGTTCATCCCAGCATGCAACGCAATGGCATGGGTGCCTCTATCATGAATTTTGCAGAAAATGTTGCCAGAGATACCGGTTATTCAAAAATGGTATTGAATGCCCGTAAAACGGCTTCGGAATTCTATGAAAAACTGGGATACCAAGTTAGCACGGGAGAATTCATTGAAGTCAACCTGCCTCACCTGGGTATGGTCAAATCCATATTTTAGCCTTTTTTCACCTGATCTCTCAGCACTGACCTTGCGGCATCAAGACTTTCCTGATCCGGGAAAGCATCTTTAGGTACAAGAAAAAAACTTTTGTTGTCAAAATACAGATGAAGAAACCCTGGTGTTTCAAAATAACTGCTGAATTCTCGCCATGCCCAGCTTTTTTGTCCGCCTGCAGCAGTTTCAATAAAAAAATGCTGGTCAGTGAATGAAGCTGTAAAGCTATCCTGAAATGTTTTGCTTTTGCGGTAAATAAGCAGTGGCAACCATATCCAGAAGGCTACCATCATCGATATCCAAAGCACGGAACTCATCAGAAAGGGTAAGGGAGAGATTAGTTTAAAACCGAACAACACCGCTGCTAAAAGGGCAAAGACGTTGACCAATATCATCATCAGCTTAATCTCTCTCCTGGAAATGAAATGGTACCGCAGAGCCTGCAGTACCTTTCCTTTATTGTAACTTATATTGATTTTAACCATATTTTCTGTTAACTGCATCCCATGCTGTTGCCGCAGTTGAGGCATTTGTAACAAGTTCCGCTTCGTACAGTGATATGTCCGCATGTTGTACAAGAAGGTGCATCACTTTGCATACTTTTCATAAACTCCTGTGTGCTGTTCTCTGCCTTCACTGCCAACGGGGTCTTCTGTGCCTTGGGAGCTGGTGCCCCACTGTTTGACGTGGCTACAACCCTTACGTCAGAAAGTTCAGGTCCTTCATCATCCCAGGATTCATTGCCAGTATTCATCACCTCAGGTCTGTCCAGCACATGAACAAGGTCAGTTCTGTCAAGGTATTCATAAGCCAGGCAGCGGAATACAAAGTCAACAATAGAAGTTGTTGACTTGATGTTCGGATGGTCCACCATGCCAGCAGGCTCAAACTTGGTAAACACAAACTTCTCTACAAATTCTTCCAGAGGAACACCATACTGTAAGCCAACTGATACAGCAATGGCAAAACAGTTCATCAGGCTGCGCAGGGTTGATCCTTCCTTGGCCAGGTCGATAAAGATCTCACCCAGGGTGTTATCTCCGTACTCACCTGTTCTGAGGAACAGTGCCTGTCCGTTTATCTTGGCTTTCTGTGTAAATCCACGCCTCTTGGCAGGGAGAGCTTTCCTTTCCACAATCCTTGAAAGCTGACGCTTCAGTTTGGTATCCGGGGAAGCCAGCATGCGTTTATTAAGTTCATTGAGCAGCTCGTCTACAGTGAGTTTGCTCACATCGATGAAGGCGCTTTCTGCTGAAGCAAGCGTTTGTTCATCAGTTTCTTCTTCTGTTGCTTTGCTATCGCTCTTGTTGCTGAGCGGCTGACTGAGCTTGGAGCCATCGCGGTAAAGCGCACAGGCTTTGAGTCCGAGTTCCCAGCTAAGCTGGTAGCAATCAGCAATTTCGTCCACATTCGCCTCATTGGGCAGGTTGATGGTTTTGGAAATGGCACCGCTGATAAATGGCTGTGCTGCGGCCATCATGCGGATATGACCATGGGCGTGGATGTATCGCTCTCCTTTCTTACCACACTTGTTGGCACAATCGAATACGGGATAGTGTTCTGGCTTGAGATGTGGAGCACCTTCTATTGTCATGGTACCACACACATAGTCATTGGCAGCATCTACCTGAGCCCCGGTAAATCCGAGTGCCTGGAGCATGTTCCAGTCGAAGTTGAAATATTGTTCAGGCTTGAATCCTAAACGCTGCAGACATTCCTCACCGAGGGTGTATACATTGAAAACAAATCCAACTTCAAAGGCAGCCAGTGCCGCTGCATCGAGCTTTTTGATTTCTGATGCGATGAATCCTTTTTCGCTGAGTGTCTGGTGATTGATGAACGGTGCACCTGCAAAAGATGCAGAGCCAACGGCATACTTGATGATGGCATCCTGTTCAGCAGCGCTGTATTTCAGGTTGGCAAGAGCCTGTGGTACAGACTGGTTGATAATTTTGAAATAACCACCACCGGAGAGTTTCTTGAATTTCACGAGTGCGAAATCAGGTTCAACGCCTGTTGTGTCACAATCCATAACCAATCCGATTGTACCTGTTGGTGCAATTACGGTTGTTTGTGCATTGCGGTAACCAAACTGCTCACCCATCTCTACAGCATCATCCCAGGCCTTGCAGGCTGCCTTAAGCAGGTAATCAGGACAATCCTTCGCTTTGATACCCTGTGGCTTGATGCTCAGTCCAACATAGGCTCCATCAGCATCGTAAGCTGCTGCGCGGTGATTTCTCATCACCTTAAGCATGTCTTCCCTGTTTTCTTCATAGCGCGGGAACGGTCCGTGTATCTTAGCAATTTCTGCAGATGTTTTATAAGAAATACCGGTCATGATGGCCGTGATGGCACCAGCAATACCCCTGGCTTCATCACTGTCGTAGGGAATACCGCTAACCATAAGCATACTGCCAAGGTTTGCGTAACCCAATCCGAGTGTACGGTAATCATAGCTCAGCTGAGCCACTTCCTGACTTGGGAATTGGGCCATGAGTACGGAAACCTCCAGTACAGTTGTCCACAACCTTACAGTATATTCAAAACCTTTTACATCAAACGTGTTATCAGATTCGTTGAAGAACTTCCTGAGGTTGGCAGATGCCAGGTTACAGGCTGTATTGTCCAGGAACATATAC
>JBILSG010000245.1:0-4248 GCA_044372235.1 Chitinophagaceae bacterium | reverse complement strand
CTTTCGGGGTATAAAAGGTTATGGGGAAGCTCCAGCCATAAGTTATTATAATATTTCAGTTGAGCAGATGATTGCTGACCTGGAAAATAAGAGGAAGTTTGTTGAGTCTTTCAGCCTGACTGATCCTAAACGTTTCTGGCATTTTTTACATCATTTATTTCCTGGTAACCCCTTTCTTGTTTGTGCATTGGATATGGCAGGTTGGGATATTTTTGGAAAGCTGAATAGGCAACCTCTGTATAAATACTGGAAACTGGATCCTGCAAAAGCACCCCAAACGGATTATACAATAGGAATAGATGACGCGGAACTGATGCTGGAAAAAATGAATAAGTATCCTGCGCGTATTTATAAAATTAAGGTTGGCTCCGGAGATGACATTGAAAAGCTTAAATTTCTGCGCAAACATTCGGATGCAAATTTTAGAATTGATGCTAACGCCGGTTGGAATTTTGAAGATGCGAAAGCTTATTTACCTGAATTGGAGCAAATTGGCATTGAATTAATTGAACAACCTCTTTCTAAAGAATCCTATGAACAATCTGGGGAACTAAAAATACTTACAAAAATACCAATCTATGCTGATGAGTCTTTTGTTAATGAAAAAGACCTATCCAAATGTGCTGATTCCTTCACCGGAATAAATATAAAATTGACAAAATGCAGCGGTATTACCCCAGCACTAGAAATCATCAATAAGGCTAGAAAACTTGGATTGGGTGTTATGCTGGGTTGTATGAATGAGTCAAGTATTGGAACTGCAGCCTTGGCAAATTTGGCACCGATGGCTGATTATCTTGACGCTGATGGTCCACTTTTATTAAAAGATGATACTGCAACTGGCATTTCTTATCAAAACAATTACATCAAAACTTCAGATAGCCCAGGGCTGGGAATCCAGCCCTGGACACTGTAATAAATTTTTAGAGTTTAAAGCCTAATCCTATACCATAAGTCCGAGGATCACCAAGATGCGCAGCACCAAAATCATAAGCATAATCTATATAACGTGCTGAAGTCAGGTTTCTTCCCCACAAAGAAAGTTCCCACTTTTTAAGCATATAAGCTATCCTCATATTGAGGATACCATATGCATCCTGACTTATCTCATTTTTAAAATCAAAATATTGTTTACCAACCCTGTTGTACTCAATTCTTGCTACAATATCATTTGACCCCAGTTTATTTTGATATTGTGCAGCTATATAGTTGGTGGACTGAGGTGTAAAAATTTGCCTTTTCCCGCTAAGGTCTAGGTTAGCCCCATTGTTTACTGTTGAAAAATCACTGTATTTGGCATTGGTAATTCCTCCTGCATACTGAAGAGTTAGTCCTGTTAGAGGTTTCAATGCCATTTCAACTTCAAGACCCGAACTATTGAGTTTTCCTGAGTTTCTGGTAATTGTTATAGCATCCGGAAGAATAAGGGTAGGGGTTTGAATATTGTTGACCTGATTTAAAAATACTACAAATCCATACTGAAATCTTCCATTTGAATTGGCGCCCTTAATTCCTGCTTCAAACATATTGCTGAACTCAGGATTGAATGAAGACAACGGAATTTGTGAAGGGTCTGATGAAATACCAGTGAGCCCACCTGACCTAAAACCACGGTTATAATTCAAGTAAAAAATGCCATTCTCCGCATAATTGTATTGTATACCAATTTTTGGTGTAAAGGCACTATAGCTCGATTTTCCGGTAGTATCTTCAGCTGTGGTAAAGGAAATGTTTGGCTGTTTCTCATAAACACTTCCAACTGTCAGCTTTCTGTTTTCATTATCTAAACGTAAACCTGCATTAATTTGAAACTTGTCATTCACTTTTAAACTTGCATTGGCAAAACCAGCAAGTCCGGTATTCATGCCAATATTGGTGGAAATTATGGCAAAATCCGTATCGGGTACACCAAATAATCCGGCATCCTTACCAAATGCTGTAGCTTGCTTGGTTGGATTATCCTGTATAAATTGGTATGCCCCAACTGTCCAGGAAAATTTACTATCCTGCTGGTTACTGGAACTTAACCTTACTTCGTTAGTAAGCACATTTACATTGTTGAAATCTTTCCCATAGTTATTGTAAATGCCAACGATATCCGCTGGAGAAAAGTCTGCGTCAAGACTATTGGTATAATAACGGTAATTGCGTTGTCTTGAACTTTGGATAATCAAGTCGGTTTTTTCACCCTTATGCCTGAGTACAATAGAAGCATTTGATGTTTTATCCTTCATTGTAGCTAGCTGATTCTGAGATAATACATAAGGATTTTCCAATGCTGAGCTTATGGAACCTGCCAGAGGAAATGCCCCGTTGTTGGATCCATTATACATTTTCACATCTGCCTGAATGCTCCATCCATCACTGAAAAGATACTTCAATTGTGAAGAAATCATATTCTGAGATTGATCATCATACCTTCCAGATGTAAATTCATTTTCAAAAAATCCATTACGTTTATCCTGCAAAACAGAAAGACCAAAATATAATTTATTTTTAATAACCGGTGTTTTGAACGACGCAGAAGTCCTGAGCTGACCAAAATTTCCGGTATTCACATCAACCTTAAGACTTGTTTGATTCGTTGGTTTTTTTGTTGTGATGTTAATTACACCTCCCAAGGCATTTCTCCCAAAAACTGTGCTTTGTGCACCCCTAATGATGTCAATGCTTTCTACATCATTCAGTTGGGGAATGTATGTATCCAGACTAAACTGAGCTACACCATCGATATACGTTACTACAGCTTGTTCGTATGAAGTAGTTACAATTCCCCTGATTCCCGTAACATTTCTGTTGTCACCTGAATTGGAAAGAAAAAAGTTGGGTGACTGTCCAGTAATGTCATTAATCTCCCATATTCTTCTATCCTGCAGTTGTTTGCCTGAAATTGAAGTCACGGAAGCTGGTGTTTTGAAAAGATTAGTAGAAGTTTTATCAGCATTAACTACAACAGCATCAAGTGTGCTTACTGCTGATCTTAACACAATCTTTTTTTCAGTATTTTCAGTCAAAATAATCGTTTCCCAATAAGTGGAAAAACCGTCTGCACTAATTTTCAATTCATATTTTCCTGATCTTAATCCCTCAAATGAAAAACTACCATTTTTATTGTCTTTCGCATCTGTAACATTATTCAATAGGGAGATTTCAGGATTTTGAATTATTGAGCCCTTTTGATCAGTTACGGAAATTATTAATTTGAAGTTAGTTTGTGAAAAAGTTTGGGAAGCAAAAAGACAAAACACCAACAGGTTCAGAATTCGCATATTCTTAGATTTTAGGATAACAATGAATCAACAGATTTATTTGAAATTTCAGTATAAAATGTAGCAATATTTTCAACACAGGCGTCTAAAAAAATTCTTCCTTTATCTGGAGTAGCCAAAGCGGGACTTCCTGACCCGGTATCCCTGGTTATTTTTGTCCACGGTCTCTGGGTCCAGGCCCAACCTTTTTTTATTCCAGCTGGTGTGAATTTTCGTGTTGCACCGTCTCCTGCTACCTCAAGAGGCAATACAAGATCAGGATGAAGATGCATCATAACACTTGTTTCCATCTCATCTGCATGGTCACCAGGTTGTTCAAAGTATTCCTTTACCGGGGCACTCTGAAACCAGTTAACTGCAAAGACTATAAGCTGCGGGAAAATTCCAGCCAGTTCTCTGATGATGGAATTAAAATTATTGGCTCCATGTCCGTTTAAAATGACAAGCTTTGTTGAGCCATGCCTGATAATTACATCACAAACATCTTTCAAAATAGCAAGTTGTGTGCTTGGATTCATATTGATGCAATAGGGTACATCAAGTTGTCCCGTATTGACACCGAACGGAATGGTTGGCAGTACCAGCACCTTAGTTCCCTTAGACCAGGCTATTTCAGCACTTGTCCGGGCTATATATTCAACCTGATAGTTATCGGTTGCATAGGGGAGGTGATAGTTATGTGCTTCAGTTGCACCCCATGGCAGAACAGCCACATCGAAATGGGTGGATTGAACATCCTTAAAGTTTGTTTCTGCTAAAATAAAGGGTTTGGGTGTTGCAGACATGGCATTATTTTTGTCTTTGTGTTACTTTATTCTTAAGAGAATTGATACTGACATTCAATTCAAAGCCAATTAGCAAAACAAGAGAATTGACAAAAACAAGAAACATCAGAATCAATATGCTTCCTAAAGATCCATATATTTTATTATAAGATGCGATATTGTTGACCCAATAAGAGAATAAATAGGTAAAAGTC
>JBILSG010000032.1:0-13628 GCA_044372235.1 Chitinophagaceae bacterium | reverse complement strand
TTTGTTTATCTCCTGCTGCCAGAACAGCTGCATGTACATGTTCTCCAAACATACCCTTTCCGCCGAATTTCGGGAGCAGGGCCGGGTGGATGTTCAGGATTTTATCCTGGTAGGCTGCTATTAGGCCAGCTGGTATCTTCCAGAGAAATCCAGCCAATACAATATGCGTAATACCCTGATCCTTAAGTATTTGTGAAAATTCACCAGCCTTTTTGAACGTTTCTTTATCAATGAGCAGGCTTTTAATCCCTGATTGTTCGGCAATATCCAGCACACCTGCACCAGGTTTATTGCAAACTATAAGGGACACATTTACGGTAAGGTGTTTATCGAAGTATTCGATTATTTTCCCGGCATTGCTGCCTTTTCCTGATGCAAAAATGGCTATCCGCACCTGTTTGACCGGCAGAATACCCAGTCTCCTGAGGATTTTTTTTTCATAGTTCCAGAAAAAAGGGAATTGTCCGAATAAAAAAGCCACAATCAGTATGATCACCTGATAACCAAAGATCAGGATGCTCATCCGAAGCATTAATTTCCAGGCCCAGAAGGTTTGCTCATTGAAGCCAACCCATGAGGTTATGCTGCGGGAAATGAATGCAGTAGTGGTTCCTGTGACGGCAAAAGTGCAGAGTATGAAGAAAAGCTGGGAAGAAGAGACCTTCCACTTTTGCTGCAGTTTGTTAAACATGATGCAAAGAGAAGGAAAAATATGGTTTCAACCACCAAAGCTGAATCCTAATTCTTTGCATTGTGTGTAAGCATTACCAATTTATGACACAGTACAACTGAACACTTTATAAATGCTTGAATTGCAATATTGAGGGGCATTAAAAAAAATATAGCGATGTTGATATATTGTTGAAATCCTGACTTAAATTTGCGCTCGATTAACTGGACATTGTCCATTTCAACCACAATCCACTGAGGGTATGAATCAGAAAAGAACTGTTTTTCAAAAGTACATTTCAGCACTTGTTTTACTGGTAACACTGTGTTTGTCATTTTCGCTTCAGGCGCAGGATGGCAAGGCTTTGTTCAATAACAAATGTGCTTCCTGTCACGCGATAGACAAGAAACTGGTCGGTCCGGCTCTGAAGGGAGTTGAAGACCGCTGGGACGACAAGGCGATGCTGTATGACTGGGTACGCAACAGTGCAGCAGTAATCAAGAAGGGTTATCCCAGAGCAGTAGAGGTATATAACGAATACAATAAGGTACAGATGACAGCATTTCCTGAGTTGAAGGATGCTGATATCGATGCCATTCTGGGTTACATCAACGCCGGAGGTGCCAAAAAGGAAGAAGGTGCCTCAACAGCTGCAGCAGGTGGTGCAGACAAGGCTGAGGATGACGATGCAAGTTTATTGTATGGTATCCTCACTTTGATCTTAGCTGTTATTGCGTTGATTCTTTTGCAGGTTAACAGCAATCTGCGCAAGATGTCTGATGAAACAGAAGGTACATCTTCCGCTGAACCTATTCCATTTTACCGGAACAAGGCATACATAGCCATTTTTGCCATCCTTCTTTTCCTGGGTGGTGGTTACCTGACTTTCCAGGGTGCGCAGGGACTGGGCCGTTCCAAGAATTATCAACCTGAGCAACCAATCTATTATTCCCACACAGTACATGCAGGTGTAAATCAGATCAGCTGTTTGTATTGCCATGGCGGTGCACAAGAGAGCAAGCATGCCAACATCCCTTCCGTGAATGTGTGTATGAACTGCCATATGGGTATCAATGAATATGCAAAAGGTCCGAAGATCTACCGTGAAGATGGAACTGAGGTTGATGGAACAGCAGAAATTCAGAAATTGTACAAATTTGCCGGATGGAATCCTGACACCAAGCAGTATTCAGGTGAAGGCAAGCCTATTGAGTGGATCAGGATTCACAACCTGCCTGATCATGTTTATTTCAACCATGCCCAGCACGTAAATGCCGGTAAGCAGCAGTGTCAGACCTGTCATGGTGAAATACAAAAGATGGATGAGGTTTACCAGTTTTCAGACCTTAGCATGGGCTGGTGCGTGAATTGCCACAGGGAGACCAAGGTGCAGTTTACCGACAATAAATTCTACAGCATTTATGAGAAGTTCCATGAAGACATGAAGAACAATAAGCTCGACAGTGTTACTGTTGAGAAGATTGGAGGAACTGAATGTCAAAAATGCCATTATTAATATTACACACAGAAACATCTCTCATTAAGCACAACAACTGTTATGAAGCAAAAAAAATACTGGCAGAGTTTTGGTGAATTGAAGAGCAGTGAAAATTACCAGGAAAGGGTTCAGGATGAGTTTGGCGAGGACCTCTCAACAGATAATCAGGACCTCATGGGTGCAACTGCACCCCGCCGGGATTTCCTCAAATACCTGGGATTCAGCACTGCTGCAGCTGCGGCAGCTGCCAGCTGTGAGATGCCAGTAAAAAAGAGCATTCCTTACCTTAACAAGCCTGATTCTATCATACCGGGTGTGCCTAATTACTATGCCACAACTTATGTTATGGATGGTGATGCGGTTCCTGTTGTTGCCAAAGTGAGAGATGGCAGGCCTATCAAAATAGAAGGCAATGAGTTGTCTGCCATTACAAAGGGCGGAACATCAGCCAGGGTGCAGGCTTCTGTACTTGGTCTATATGATACAGCACGTTTGCGTTATCCGCTGGCTGCAGGTAAAGAGGTAAGCACTTTTGATGCTTTTGATAAACTTGTGGCTGAAGGAATGGCCAAGGCTTCTGGTTCAGTGGTATTGCTTACAGGTAGTATCAGTTCTGTAACCACCAGGCAGGTTATTGCGCAGTTCCTTTCCAAGTTTCCGGGTTCAAAACATGTTCAGTATGATGCCCTTTCAGTAAGTGGTTTGCTGAATGCGAATGCTGCAACTTTCGGAAACCGTGCAGTTCCTTCCTATGATTTCAGCAAAGCAAAAACGATAGTGAGTCTGGGTGCTGATTTTCTCGGTACCTGGCTGAGTCCGGTTGAATATGCCAGACAATATGCAGCAGGACGTAAAATAGATCAGAAGAATCCCGACATGAGCAAGCATATTCAATTCGAGAGTATGCTGAGTATGACTGGAGCCAATGCAGATGACCGTTATGTTCATCTGCCATCTGAGTCAGGTGCGGTTGCTCTTGCGCTTTATGCAGCCCTTGGAGGTGCAGTTTCTGCTCCGGCTTTGGGTGATGAGCGTTTAAAAAAAGGTATCAGTCAGGCTGCAGCAGCATTGAAGGCTTCAGGCTCAGCTTCTCTGGTAGTTAGCGGCAGCAATGACACACAGGTTCAAATCATTGTCAATGCCATCAACAACCTGTTGGGTGCTTATGGCAATACGATAGACTGGAGTGCGACGCTGAATACCCGTCAGGGTGATGATGCGGCGATGGTGCAGCTTGTTCAGGAAATGAATGAGGGTAAAGTAGGTGCCTTGTTGATACAGGGTGTCAATCCTGCTTATGACTATTGCGAGAGTAAGAAATTTGAATCAGGTCTTGCTAAAGTGGGTGTATCAGTTTCCTTCAATGACAGGGAAGATGAGACATCTGTTTTGTGTAAGTTCCAGATTCCTGACCATCATTTCCTCGAGAGCTGGGGTGATGCAGAAATCAAAACTGGTTACCTGAGTTTTATACAACCTACTATTGCACCACTTTTCAAGACAAGAGCTTTCCAAACTTCCCTGTTGAAGTGGAGTGGAGATCAGCAGGCTTATGGTGCATATTTCAAAGCATATTGGCTGAACAGGTTTGGTTCACAGTCGGCCTGGGACAAGGCACTTCAGGATGGTGTTGTTGAAACAGCAGCTTCTGCCAGTGCAGGTTCTTTCAATGGTACAAGTGTATCAGCTGCGGCTACCGCACTTGCTGGTGTCAAATCACCCGCAGGCAAGCAGCTTGTTTTATATCCTAAAGTGGCCATTGGTTCAGGTAAGGAAGCCAACAACCCCTGGTTGCAGGAAATGCCTGATCCGATTACTAAAGCTACATGGGACAATTACGCTATCATTTCTTTTGCAACAGCTAAAGAACTGGGTATTGTAGTTGATGATAATTATGAAGTAGAGGTTACCAAGCCTGTGATTAAGATAAAAGTTGGACAGACTGAAATGAGTCTGCCTGTACTCGTGATTCCGGGTATGCACAAGGATGTGATAGCAGTAGCCCTTGGTTATGGCAGGTCTGAGAAATCAGGACGTGCATCAGCCAATGTGGGACAGAATGTTTTCCCGCTTGTTTCTTTCAATGGTTCAACTTTCAGTTATGCTGCGGGTTCGGTTGCTGTTGAGAAGACAGCTACTACATTCAAATTGGCTTATACACAAACGCATAACCAGTATGAGGGCCGCGACGAAGTGGTTCGTGAATATGCGTTGTCAACTTTCCAAAAGAACCCCACTATTCTTGCAGATGAGCGCCACAAGCTTGTGGAAGATTATGCTCCCGTTACTGGCGACTATGCAGCAGAGGGAACATTGTATCCCAGCCATCCTTATCCTGGAGCCAAGTGGGGTATGAGTATAGATCTGAATTCCTGTATTGGATGTGGAGCTTGTACTGTTGCTTGTACTTCAGAGAACAATGTTGCCGTAGTAGGTAAATCAGAGGTACTTCGTGCACATGAGATGCACTGGTTAAGAATTGACCGTTATTTTGCTACATACCGTGATGATTCAGGTAATGATAACCTGGACGATCTCAACGTAGTATTTATGCCAATGCTTTGTCAGCATTGTGACAATGCTCCGTGTGAGAATGTTTGTCCGGTTAACGCCACCAACCACAGCAGTGAAGGTTTGAATCAGATGACTTATAACAGGTGTATCGGTACACGTTACTGTGCAAACAACTGTCCGTATAAAGTAAGGAGATTCAACTGGTCTGATTATATGGGAGCAGACAGCTTTGCAGACAATCAGAAAGCGATTCTGGATGATTCAGTGATGATGATGAATGAGGACCTGACCAGGATGGTACTTAATCCGGATGTAACTGTAAGGTCTCGCGGTGTGATTGAGAAATGTTCTTTCTGCGTGCAGCGTCTGCAGGAAGGCAAGCTGAAAGCCAAGAAAGAAAACCGACCGCTCGAAACAGGAGCAGATGGCAAATGGGATATCAAGACTGCCTGCCAACAGGCCTGTCCAACCAGCGCCATTGTTTTTGGTAATGTAAATGACAAAAACAGTCCGGTTACAAAAATCCGCACAGAAGAACAAACCAACAGGGTCTTCTACTCACTGGAACAGATACACGTGCTGCCCGGGGTAAACTACCTGGCTAAAATCAGGAATACCGACAGGCATGTAGGCGTAGCGGAGGAAGCACATCATGCAGCTGCACCAGCCGGTGAGCATGCAGGTGAGCCAAAAACTGAAGCTGCACATTGATAGTATAGATTGAAGGGAAATCGCATAAACGACCAACACATGAGTGTAACAAAGTACGAATCACAATTAAGAGAACCATTGGTGAATGGTGACAAGACCTATGGTCAGGTTACCCAAGACATCGTGCACACCATCGAAGCCAAGCCTACCCGTTTGTGGTATATTGGTTTTTATGTATCGGTTGCCTTGCTCCTTTTCGGAGTTTATTCTGTTTACCGTGAGGTGGTTTACGGTATCGGGCAGTGGAATGTAAACCGGACGATAGGCTGGGGTTGGGATATCACCAACTTCGTATGGTGGGTAGGTATCGGTCACGCCGGTACTTTGATTTCTGCGATCCTCCTCCTGTTCCGTCAGGGCTGGAGAACAGGTGTAAACCGCGCAGCTGAGGCCATGACCATTTTTGCGGTAATGTGTGCCGGTCAGTTCCCGATTTTCCACATGGGAAGGGTTTGGATGGCTTTCTTCACTTTGCCTTATCCAAATACACGCGGACCATTATGGCCTAACTTCAACTCACCGTTGTTGTGGGACGTATTTGCGATTTCAACCTACTTCACTGTTTCATTGCTTTTCTGGTATTCCGGACTTTTGCCTGATTTGGCAACAGTGAGAGACAGGGCAAAGACTAAATTGCGTAAACATCTCTATGGTATAGCTTCTTTCGGATGGTCTGGAAGTACAAAACACTGGCAGCGCCATGAGAGTCTTTCTCTGGTTCTCGCAGGTTTGTCAACACCGCTTGTATTGTCGGTTCATACCATCGTATCTTTTGACTTCGCCACTTCAGTAGTTCCAGGTTGGCACACAACGATCTTCCCTCCTTATTTCGTAGCAGGAGCGATATTCTCCGGTTTCGCGATGGTACAGACGCTGATGTTGATCTTGAGAAAGGTCATGAACCTCCAGGATTACATCACCCTCGGTCACATTGAGGCTATGAACAAGGTAATCGTACTTACAGGTTCAATAGTAGGTTGCGCTTATCTTACTGAGCTTTTCATGGCCTGGTATTCTCAGGTTCCTTTTGAGCAGGATATCTTCTTCAAATACAGGATTGCTGGTCCGTATGGCTGGAGCTACTGGTTGATGATGACCTGTAACGTAATTTCTCCGCAGTTGTTCTGGTCAAGGAAACTCAGGAGGAATGTATTGTTCACCTTCATCATGAGTATTGTGGTGAATATCGGTATGTGGTTTGAGCGTTTTGTGATCATCGTATCATCATTGTACCGCGACTATCTTCCTTCTTCCTGGTCTATTTACTACAGACCTACCATTTGGGAAGTCGGTTTCTATCTCGGAACATTTGGTCTCTTCTTCACTTGTTTCTTCCTTTTCTCCAAATACTTCCCGGTCATTGCTATTGCAGAGATTAAGTATGTGTTGAAAACAACCGGCGAAAGTTATAAGGACGACATGTCAACTCTTGAAAACAAAAATGTTGATGAGTTTGCACATGAAATGCATGATCATCATGAAGAGGGTTCAGTAAAAGTGGTACATCATTAATCAATCAACCTGTAAATAAGATAAAATGGCTTTGAAAAAATTTGTTGTTGGCTGTTTTGAGGATGAGAAGGTTTTATTTCCGGCTGTAGCCAAAGTCAGGAAAGCTGGATATAAATTCCACGACATCTATACGCCATTTCCCGTTCACGGACTGGATAAGGCGATGGGATTGAGGGACACGAGTATTCATACTGCGGGATTCCTTTTTGGTATGATCGGTACAACAACAGCTGTAACATTCATGACATGGGTGTTTACAAAAGACTGGCCTGTGAATATTGGCGGTAAGCCCAATTTTGCATTGCCGGCCTGGATTCCCATTACCTTCGAGTTGACGGTTCTTTGTGCTGCTGTGGGCATGGTACTTACATTCTGTTATATCTGCCAGCTTGCACCATTTGTAAAGAAACATACTTTTCATCCACGTGCTACAGACGATCTTTTCGTGATGGTTATAGAGTGTGGTGAAAAAACAGATGAGCAGGAGCTTACAACACTGCTCAATAGTGTTGGTGCCCAGGAAGTCAATACACAGGTTGCTGAAGAAGGTTGGTGGATTGGCAGGTACGATCAGGAGCAGGAGTTGTACAAGGAACCCAATATTGCATAATTAAAGTGAGCGGGAAGAGCAGAGATCATAAAACACAACAACAGATGAAAAGAGCAACAATTATTTTCTGTGGACTCACTGCAATGCTGATTGCAGCTGCAGGTTGCAGCGATGTGAAAAGAACCCCGGGCAAAGTATATATGCCTGATATGGCAAACAGCCGTGCCTATGAGACTTATTCGGTAAATCCTGTATTTGCAGATGGCAGAACGAGTCAGGGCCCGGTTGCAGGAACAATAAAACGCGGAGAAGAATATCCTGTTCACCTTGAAATGGATAAATTGGGAGATACTGCCAATTACTTCGCTTCACGTTCCCTTCCGAACCCCATTGATTCCCTGACAGCAGATGAGTTGAAGGAAAGTGAGAGGCTTTACCTGATAAACTGTGGCATATGTCATGGTGCCAAACTTGATGGTAATGGTCCGCTTTGGAAAGATGGTGACGGACCCTACCCTTCCAAGCCAGCAGCACTTGTTGGAGATGCCAAATATGAATCTATGCCTGAAGGTCAGATGTTCTACTCCATCACATTCGGAAAAAACCTGATGGGTAGTTATGCTTCCCAGCTGAGTGCCAAACAACGCTGGCAGGTGATAAAATACATCAAGACAAAACAGGGAAAATAATTACAACCAACGTTTTAAATAATCAGGGATGATCAAGCAACAATTCGAGATTTCGGCAGGGTATAAAAAGTGGACGAACATCCTACTCGGTGTGGGTGGACTGGCCCTTGTGCTCGGAATCATTTTCCTCGGAATGAGCAAAGAACCGATTGAACAGACACGTTTCTGGGCAGTATTGCTTCAGAACAGTGTGTTCTTCCTGCTGGTTGTAAATGCCAGTATGTTTTTCATTTGCGTCACCACAATGGCACACGGTGGGTGGCAGATGGCTTTCAGAAGAGTACCTGAGGCAATATCCAGTGTGGTACCCGTATTTGGATTACTTACCCTGATAATATTTATTGCCATTGTTTTTGGCCACAGACATGATATTTATCATTGGCTTGACAAGGAACACGTTGAACATGATCCTATCCTTAAAGGTAAGCAGGCGTTTCTGAATCCAGCTTTCTTCATGATCTGGTCTGTAGTTGCAATAGGTTTGTGGTCGTTTCTGGGTTCCAAGATGAGGAAACTTTCATCTCAAGCTGATGAGCAGATGGATCAGGAAACAGGACGTAAATACATCATTAAGAATACTGCATGGGCAGCTGCTTTCTTAGTTGCATTCGGATTGACAGTAGGATCTACTATACCTTGGTTGTGGTTAATGAGTATTGATGCACACTGGTATTCTACCATGTATAGCTGGTATACATTCGCCAGTTCATTTGTTGCAGGTATGTCTTTGGTAGCTTTATTTGTAGTATACCTGAAAAACAGGGATTACCTGGAATATGTTACAGAAGAGCACTTGCATGATATTGGTAAGTTTATGTTTGCATTCTCAGTTTTCTGGACATACCTGTGGTATTCACAGTTCATGTTGATCTGGTATGCCAATATTCCTGAGGAAACAATCTACTTTAAGCCCAGGATGCAGGGACCATACAGGGTTATTTTCTTCCTGAACCTCATTCTTAATTTCGCAGTTCCTTTCTTATTGTTGATGCGCAGAGGATCAAAAAGGAATTACACTACAATAGCTGCATTGGCTGTATTGATTATTTTGGGTCACTGGACTGATTTTTATCAGATGGTTATGCCAGGCACATTACATGAACATTATAGCCTTGGATGGTTCGAATTTGGTATATTGGCATTGTATGCGGGATTGATTATGTTCTTTGTGGGCAAAGGGTTGGCTAAAAAACCACTGGTGGCAGAGCATCATCCATTCCTGAAAGAAAGTACAATACACCATACATAAGGATTCTGTGCAGAAGAAAATTGAATTACTAACAAAATATAAGTAAAGATCATGTCGGGTTATTTCATTTTAGCAATATTAGCGCTGGCGTTTGTGGTCACATTTCAGATCGCAAAAGCAAGTGAATATGTATCCGTGTTGAAAGGAGAGGAAAAATCATTCAGACAGAACAACAAGATTAATGCCTTCCTTTTTATCATTTTTCTTGTTCTGGGTCTTGCCGGAGCATGGTGGTGCAATGAGTTGTTTTATCATAAAACACTTCTGGCACAGCCTGCTGCTTCAGACCATGGAGAGAAGATTGATTTCATGCTGTTCATCACCATTGCTGTTACCGGTGTTGTTTTCTTGCTGACTCAGATTTTACTTTTCTGGTTTGCTTACAAATACCAGTTTAGTGAAAAAAGGACTGTTTATTATTTCCCGCATAACAACAAACTGGAGTTGCTGTGGACTGTTGTTCCGGCAATATTCCTTACCATCCTGGTTGGTTTTGGTTTGTTTTACTGGTTTAAAATTACCGGTGATGCACCAAAAGATTCCCAGATTGTTGAGATTACTGGTAAGCAGTTCAACTGGATGATGCGTTACCCTGGTAAGGATAATGTATTGGGGAGAAAAAATTACAGGTTAACAGATGCACCAAATGGCAATGCTCTGGGTGTTGACTGGGAAGATGGCGCAAGTCATGATGATATCGAAGCTACAGAAATGCACCTTGTGGTTGGAAAGCCAGTACAGCTGGTAATTAACGCACAGGATGTTATTCACGACGTAGGTTTGGTGCATTTCAGACTTAAAATGGATGCTGTACCAGGTATTCCAACAACACTTTGGTTTACACCCTTGTATACTACCGCACAGATGAAAGAGATTACCGGAAATAAAGATTTCGTGTATGAAATTTCATGTGATCAGATGTGTGGCAGTGGTCACTACTCCATGAGGGGTGTGATTGTTGTGGAAACACAAGCTGAATATGATGCCTGGATGGCTTCAATGAAACCGCAATATCAGACTGTCCAACAAGCAAGTGCACCCGCACCAGCTGTGGCTGACACTTCTGCTGCTGCAACAACTAAACCCTTGGCCCAACTGAAATAACGAAAACAGTAAAAAAGAGTAACAATGAGCAGCGAAACAATTACACACGGACACGCAGCGGAAGCTTCAGTTCATTCGCATGATTCTCATGAGGCGCATGGCCATGATCATCATCATGAAGAGACGTTTCTGACAAAGTATGTTTTCACTACAGATCATAAAATGATCGGAAAACAGTTTCTTATTACAGGTATTATCTGGGCTATAATCGGAGGTTTGTTCTCTGTGCTTTTCCGTCTTCAGCTTGGTTATCCTGAAATGACTTTTCCTTTCCTGGAAGACCTTTTCGGCAAATGGGCTGCTGGCGGTAGAATTTCAAATGAATTTTACTATGCTTTGGTTACCATGCATGGTACAATCCTGGTTTTCTTTGTACTTACAGCTGGTTTGAGCGGAACCTTTGCCAACATCCTTATTCCTCTCCAAATTGGCGCAAGGGATATGGCATCTGGTTTTCTGAATATGCTTAGCTACTGGTTCTTTTTCCTGGCCAGTGTCGTGATGTTTGCTTCACTTTTTATTCAAACCGGACCTGCATCAGGTGGTTGGACAGTTTATCCGCCATTAAGTGCACTTGGTCAGGCAAGTGAAGGATCTAAGCTGGGTATGGATTTCTGGTTGATATCAATGGCATTTTTTATTGTGTCATCTCTTTTAGGTGGTTTGAACTACATTTCTACCATCCTTAACCTAAGAACGAAGGGTATGAGTATGACGAGAATGCCACTGACCATGTGGGCCATTTTCTTCACCGCAGTTTTGGGTGTATTGTCATTCCCAGTTTTACTTTCTGGTGCAGTGCTTCTTTTATTTGACCGCAATCTCGGAACAAGTTTCTTCCTCTCAGAAATTGTAGTGAAAGGTGAAATCCTGCCAAACGAAGGTGGATCAGCTATTCTCTTCCAACACTTGTTTTGGTTCCTGGGCCATCCTGAGGTATATATCATCCTGCTTCCAGCAATGGGTATGGTTTCTGAAATCCTTTCTGTAAACTCCAGAAAACCAATCTTTGGTTATTTGGCGATGGTAGGATCTCTTTTTGCAATCTGTATACTGGCATTCCTCGTATGGGCACACCATATGTTTGTAACAGGCTTGAATCCATTCCTCGGAGCATTCTTCGTATTGCTTACACTCCTCATTGCAGTTCCTTCAGCAATTAAGGTCTTTAACTGGATAACTACACTGTGGAAAGGAAATATTCGTTTCACTCCTGGAATGTTGTTTGCAATAGGCTTTGTGAGTTTGTTTATTTCTGGTGGACTTACAGGTATCTTCTTAGGTAATTCAACACTGGATATTCACCTGCATGATACGTATTTTGTAATTGCACACTTCCACATTGTAATGGGTGTTGCTTCCTTCTTTGGCATGTTTGCTGGTGTTTACCATTGGTTCCCCAAGATGTATGGCCGCTATTTGAACAATACTATGGCCAACATTCACTTCTGGGTAACATTGATTGGATCTTACCTGATTTTCTGGCCAATGCACTACTCTGGTTTGGCAGGTATGCCAAGGCGTTATACCGATTGGAGCAACTGGCAGTCTTTCAATATGTTCGCTGATATGAACAGGTTTATCAGTACAGTTGCCATGATTGTTTTCGCTGTGCAGTTGCTTTTTGTGTTTAACTTCTTCTATTCCATTTTCAAGGGAAGGAAAGTTAAGACCCAGAATCCATGGGGAGCTAACACGCTTGAGTGGACTACTCCAATCAACCCTGGACATGGTAACTGGCCTGGTGATATTCCTGAAGTACACAGGTGGGCATATGACTATGGTAAGGATGGCAGGGATTTTATCCCTCAAACTGAGCCTATAGGTGCCAATGAGTCAAAGCATTAATTTAAAGCTCAACCGGATTTATCCGGTTGAGCATAACATATAACATGATGCAAATGGAGGACGGACAAGTGAGTATGGCATCAGGAATCAGACAGAAGCTGAAAGATTACCAGCAGTTGATGAAATTCACACTGAGTTTCACAGTTGTTTTTTCCTCAGTAGTTTGTTACCTGCTTGTTCCGGGGATAGGATTTGACATCATATCAGTTCTTTTACTTTTTGCAGGTGGTTTACTGGTCACTGGCGCAGCTAATGCAATCAATCAGGTTGCTGAAAAGGATACGGATGCGTTGATGAAAAGAACAGCTTCCAGGCCTGTAGCATCAGGCAGGATGAGTTCAGATGAGGCATCAACTTTTGCAGTTGTTGCAGCTGTATTTGGCATGTTCATCATTGGTCTCTGGTTCAACTGGGTTGCCGCTCTGATTTCCGGATTCAGTCTTTTTTTGTACGGGTATGTATATACACCGCTAAAAAAAGTCCATTCCATTTCAGTGCTGGTAGGTGCAATACCTGGAGCTTTACCCTGTTTAATTGGTTGGGCAGCAGGTGATCCGGAACTTGGACCAGGTGGTTGGATATTGTTCCTTTTACAGTTCTTCTGGCAGTTTCCGCATTTTTGGGCCATAGCCTGGATTTCACATGAGGATTATACAAAAGCTGGTTTCAGGATGTTACCATCAACTGGAGGTCAGACCAAATACGCAGCTGTGCAATCTATCCTCTATGCCATTTTACTCATACCCATTGGCGTTTTACCTTGGGCATTTGGTATGAGTGGTTTGATTAGTCTTGTGATTGTGGGCGTCTCTAACCTGATTATGTTGTGGTTCTGTATCAAATTATTCAGAGACATGGATATAAAGGCTGCCAGAGGTGTTATGTTTGGATCGTATATCTATCTACCGGTAGTTTTACTTTCATTACTGGCTGATAAATTAAACTGATGATGCTGGTTGGTGAAATTGAATAAATAAATAAACTAATGACTGACTATAATCGTAAAATACATCCCCATAAGTTTACACTTTGGGTAGCCATTGGAAGTATCCTGATGATGTTTGCAGGATTGACATCGGCTTATATTGTTAAGCGGAGTCAGGCAAGCTGGATAATGCTCGAGATACCAGTTATTTTCTGGTATTCAACCGGAGCCATTTTGGCGAGTAGTGTTTCAGTGCACTTATCACTGAAGGCATTGAGAAACCGTGAAATGCAAAATTACCAGCGTATGTTGGGCATCACGGCACTGCTTGGAGTTCTTTTTTTATTATTGCAGGTTG
>JBILSG010000244.1:0-4261 GCA_044372235.1 Chitinophagaceae bacterium | reverse complement strand
CCAATAACCTGCTTTATGTCAAACTCTACGATAAACACAGGCAGCGCAGGGCAGACAGCAGCACAAAAGTTTGGGTTGATTTTGACATTGCCAGTTCAATCAGTGAAAAAGACGGCAGGTTTTTCCTGAGACCGGTATTGCGTCCTTTCTGTAATGATAATTTCGGTGAAGTGGAAGGTAAAGTTCTCCCGCTGGAAGCCAAAGCTGTTGTGCGCATAACTGATGGAGCAGGGTTTAACGGTGTGGCACTGCCAGACAGAAAAGGAGAATTTAAACTCCGCGGACTCGAAACAGGTACTTACACTGTAACTGTTGAGGGCATTGCACCGTATCTGAAAGAAACAATCACAAATGTGTCTGTTACGAAAGGAAAAGAAACAGAACTGAAAACAATTACCCTGAAAAAATAAGTTGGTTTTGAAAGTTAAAGTAGGCCGTCTTCGTGACGGCCTTTTTTTTGCGCTTTATTGTTGCCCGCGAATAGTAATTCCTGTCTTCCTGTCATTGTGAACACCATTTTCAATCACTGGTTTTCCATTCACCCAAACATGCGAAATACCCGTGGTAAACTGGTGTGGTGCTTCAAAGACGGAATTATCCTGAATTGTATTTTCATCAAAAATCAGGATGTCTGCATATTTTCCTTCCATCAACAGACCCCTGTCTCGTAAGTTAAATTTGGCAGCAGGCAGGGAGGTCATCCTGCGGATTGCCTCTTCCAACCTGATAACCTGCTGATCCCTGACATACCTGGCAAGCACGCGCGCATTGGTACCATAACCTCTTGGGTGCGGACGACCTTTGCCATTGCTCACACCTGCATCAGCAGCAGGCATATTGAAAGGGTATTGCATAAAATAGACCAGGTCCTTTTCACTCATGGTGTGATAGATCATCTGGGCATTGGCCTTGTCTAGCATATCAAGAATAAGGTTCGATTCATTGTTGAAATTGCTTTTTCTACCCAGCATCCTGTTTATTTCAGTAATGCTTTTGCCATTGTAGGTTGTATCCGGCGCAAAAGAGGCCACAACGGCATAACTGTAATCCTTTTGTTTGTCGCGCTGCTGAGATTCTTTCATGCCCACAAGTATTTGCTGCCTTATAACTGGATCTTTCATTCTGACCCGCAGTGAATCCAGCCCGCCCTCCAGGGCCCAGTCTGGCAAACGCACAGCCAGGTTGGTGCTGCTGGCTGTATAGGGATACTGATCTATGGTAACATCCAGTCCCGCTTTTCTGGCCGCTTCCACCATACCCAGCGTTTCTGAGGAACGCCCCCAGTTGTTCTTACCGGTTACTTTGAAATGGGAGATCTGCACAGGAATACCTGCCTGCCGGCCAATGGTAAGGGATTCCTCAATGGCTTCGTTGACTTTCGTGCCTTCGTAGCGCATGTGGGTAGCATAAACACCTCCATGAACTGCAGCAACACGGGCCAGGTTCACAATCTCTTGTGTAGGTGCATACATACCAGGGAGGTAAATCAGTCCGGTTGACAACCCCACAGCCCCGTCCTGCATGGCTTTCAGCGTCAATGCTTCCATCCGCTTCATTTCCTCTGGGGTTGCATGCCTGTTATCGAGACCCATACCCAAACGGCGGATGGTATTATGACCAGCCAGGCTGGCTACATTGATGGAGGTTCCGGTGCTGTCAATCTTGCGCAGGAACTCACCGATATCATCAGCTCCGCTTCCACAGTTGCCGGTGACAACAGTGGTAACACCATCATAGATGTAATTGTCTGCGGTTGGCCGTTCAAAAATGCTTCCCTCGATATGCCCGTGTACATCTATAAAACCCGGTGCTACAATCCTGTTGCCCGCGTCAACCGTCTTAACCCCTGGATACCTCGCAGTCAGACCCTGCCGCACGGCTACAATCCTGTTGCCGCTGATGGCGATATCAGCTTTAAACCAGCTGTTTCCGGTACCGTCTATAATCCTGCCATTGGTAATAATCTGGTCTGGCTGCTGCGCTTTTGTTGAAAAACTTAAAAGGAAACAACAAAAGGAAAGTGCTGCTGATGTAAGGTAATAAGATCGTTTTGTCATGGCTTTATACCGCTTTAAAGTTTATCAGATAAAAATACCGATGAATGCCGGAATAGTATCGTTTAACAACTGTTTGCTTTCTCTGTAAATTTAAAGACCTTTGAATCATGCCGATCCGGATTTTTGTAACAGGTGGAACTTTTGACAAGGAATACAATGAACTCAATGGAGAATTGTATTTCAAGGATACGCATCTGCATGAAATGCTCAGACTGGGTCGTTCGAAACTGGAGCTGGAGGTGACCACGCTGATGATGATGGATAGCCTGGATATGAATGAACAGGACAGGCAGACCATTGCCAAAGCCTGTATGGATGTATCCGAAAAGAAAATCCTGATCACACATGGCACAGATACCATGCCGGAAACTGCAGCATTACTTGCAGGAATGATTAAAGATAAAACCATTGTGCTGACTGGTGCAATGGTACCTTATAAGTTTGGCAGTTCAGACGGACTGTTTAACCTCGGCAGTGCACTTGCTTTTGTGCAGACGCTTCCGCCCGGAGTTTATGTGGCCATGAACGGAAAAATTTTTGAGGGAGAAAATGTGCGGAAGAATAAAGCAAAAGGAGAGTTTGAATCTATTCACCAACCAACAAAATGATACAATGAAAAAATCAATTTTATTTCTGCTCTTTACCGGTTCAATGTTATTTACAACTGCCCAATCCAAAGATGATAAGGCAGTAGCTGATGCAGCAGGTTTTCTTGTGAAAGCGCTTGAAAGCGGCATCCGCGCTGATCTGGAAAGTATTGCATCCGATCAGCTGAGTTACGGACATTCTAACGGTTTAATCGAAGACAAGGCTGCATTTGTAGAAGCCATTGCCAGTGGTAAATCCGATTTTGTTAAGATTGATATCAGCAATCAGACGATTGCCATAAGTGGAAAAACAGCCATTGTAAGACACAGGCTTGATGGTGTTACCAATAACAATGGTACACCCGGTGAAATCCACCTCAACATCCTGATGGTGTTCCGCAATGAAAAAGGAAACTGGAAACTCTACGCCAGGCAGGCAGCGAGGGTGATTTGATTATCCAGCTAGGCTGGAGGGATGAGAGGGTCAAGGCACGAGGCACAAAGGCACGAGGCAGGAGGCAGAAGGCACGAGGCAGAAGAGACGAGGGACAAGGGATGAGGAATGAGGCATAAAGGCACGAGGGATGAGCTTGCCAACCGAAGGTTGGGCACGAGGGGTTTCTGGCTTTAAAAATAAGAAAGTCAATTAAACAAAACAGGGAGTTCGATTAGGTTTTACCCTTCGACTCCCTGTTTTTATTAACACTTGTGCCTTGTGCCTCGTGCCTTCTATCTCTTCCCTTCTGTATTCTAACTCGTGCCTAGTGCCTTTTGCCTCGTCACCTGTCACTTTTCACCCGTCACTTTTCCCTTGTCCCTTCTGTATTCTAACTCGTACCTGTCTGTTTAACCTATTTCCTCTCCAACAACTTGAAGAACTGATCAAGCTGTGGCAGAATCACGATACGGGTACGGCGGTTTTGAGAGCGACCCGCTTCAGTTGAATTATCAGCGATTGGCTGGTATTCAGAACGGCCTGCTGCAACCATTTTAGCTGGCTCCATACCATACTGAGACTGGAACATCCTGACAATTGTAGTTGCACGCTTCACGCTGAGGTCCCAGTTGTCCTGCAGATCCTTATTGCCTTTAAGCGCCACATTATCCGTATGACCTTCTACCATGAATTCAATATCCGGCTGGTTTTTCAAAACAAGTGCAACCTTGCCAAGTACTGTTTTGGCCTGCTCACTTAAATCGAAGCTGCCGGTTTTGAAGAGAACCTTATCAGAAATATCAACATAAACCACACCTTTATCAACCTTGATGTTTACATCCTGGTCATTCAGGTCACCAATTGCGCCTTTCAGGTTCATTACCAATGCCATATTCAGGGAGTCTTTGCGGGCAGCAGCCTGCTGGATAGACTGGATATAGGCATCCTTGGAACCGATATTGTCCAGAGACTTCTTGATACTCTCTGCCTGTGAAGAAGAGATCACAGATAAATCTTCCAGTTGTTTCAGGGCTACGTTGTTGTTTTTCTTCAACAAATCAACCTGCTCTTTGAGGGAACCAATCTGTGCTTCGCGCTGAGCATCTGCGATGGCGCGCTGACGCTCCAATTCAGACTTCTCATCACGACATGCCTTTGTTTCTTTCTGGGAAGCAACAAGC
>JBILSG010000243.1:0-4268 GCA_044372235.1 Chitinophagaceae bacterium | reverse complement strand
GGCAGCGTCGTGATTTCTGTTCAACAACAAAAACTTACAGCGGAGCAGCTGCATCAGGCAGTTGTCCGTGCATCAGCGGTATGTGGCATTCCAGTAGAATCAGTGGGCACAGGCTTCAACGTTACCGGTATCGACCTGGGCAGTGGCTATGTAAGGACACTCAAAAAACCGGAAGCATTGATGCTGATTGGTACTGGCGTAGTAGCAGCAGAGGCTGGTGAAGTATGGCACCTCCTCGACCAGCGGCTGCAGATGCCCATCACCAAAGTGGATTTGCTCACCTTCAACAGGGTTGACCTCAACCGCTATAATACACTCGTGATGGTTTCCGGGATGTACAACCTGCTCGACAAAAACAGTACAGAAAAAATCAGGAACTGGGTACAAAACGGCAATACACTCATCACCATCAAATCAGGTGCGGAGTGGGCCATCCGGAATGGATTCACGAAACACAAGCTGCAAGCTGATTCCAGCGGAACCACTACAGGCAGAAAAGACTTCGACAGGGCTGTTGAAATCGAAGGAGCCAAAGCATTGGGAGGCTCTATCTTCCGGGTTGACTTAGACACCACCCATCCGATTGGATATGGATACGGAAGAAGGAATATTTCAGTGTACAAAAATGGTTTGACTTTTTTCCAGAACAGCACGAATCCATATAACACCGTAGCACAGTATACCAATGACCCTGTTGTGGGTGGATATTATCATTCCACTACCATTAAGAAAATGAAGAACAGTCCATCTATATTGATAGGAAGCGAAGGGGCTGGTCGTGTCATCTTGTTTGCCGACGAACCCAATTTCCGTGGAGCATGGTATGGCACCAACAAACTGTTCCTCAATGCTATTTTCTATGGTAACTTGATTACTGTACCAAACGTTGCAGCGCATGAATTGGAAGAACATTGATTCTTTTCCCGTCATGGGACAATGGCTGAATAAATCGAATGCCGTACCACTTGACTTCAGTGCTGCCAATACCGCACTGCAAAAGGAAACCTATGGCGATATTGATGCATTCTGTGATCATGTAAGCCATCTGCTGCAGCATGCAGGTGTTGCATTTGGATATGGCGGATACTTTGAAAATAGGATTATCTACAATGTATTCGACAATTTCGCAACACCCGCAGAACACCGGAATATCCATTTGGGGATTGATGTCTGGGGAACTGAAGGCACTGAGGTTTTTTGTCCGATTGAAGGGGAAATCCACAGCTTCAGGTTCAATGATGGAGATGGCAATTATGGACCTGCCATCATCCTCAAACATCATATTGAAGGTGAAACCTTGTTCAGTTTATATGGTCATCTCAGGAGAGCTGATTTGAATGGTTTACAGGTTGGACAAACAATTTCTAAAGGCAGTTTGCTTTGCCATCTGGGGGCACCGCATGAAAACGGCAAATGGCCACCACACCTGCATTTCCAGCTGATGAGGGATATGGAAGGATGGGAAGGTGATTACCCCGGCGTTTGCGCCTCAAAAGATGAACCACATTTCAGGAAAAACTGTCCGGACCCGCTATCTCTGATATACAAGGATTGACTTAACTATCAGGAAATTGGAAATACCTAACTCGTAGTACTACTAAAAAATTTAATAACACCCCTCCTGGCCAGGCTTGCCAGCCGGGGCTGGAGGGGATTTTTTGAAGTTTTAATAGCACAACACGTTAGTTTATGATTGTCCTGAACGTGAGGTTTATCCGGGGAGTAGTGATTTTTTTTGTTGGTGGCAAGCGGTGCAACCAATGTGTTTGGGTGGTTCCCTTCATCACCAGCAGACTGCCATGCTCCAATAATGTGTTGACAACCTCTCCCGTTTGCTTGTGTTTGAAAGCGAACTTTCTCTCTGCACCAAAACTCAGGGATGCAATAGCCCCATTTTTTTTCAGGTCTTTCTCTCCATCACTGTGCCAAGCCATTCCCTCTTCACCGGTATGATACAGGTTGAGCAGACAGGAGTTGTAAGTCTCTCCACTCAACTCCTCAGTCATGCGCTTTAATGCTTTAAGTGCAGGCGTCCATGGAAGTGCTGTTTTCGTGATACCAGAATAGGTATATGAAAATGGAGTATCCCCATACCAGGCAACTTTTCGTTTGGTGATGATCAGCTTACCAAAGATAACTGCCTGATCATTTTCCCAAGCAATGTCATTCATCAGATCATCCTTAAACTGATTGGCCTTTTGCAAATCCAATATACGGCCATGGTAATAAACTTCACCGTCTTGCGGCAAGAGATTCATTGTAAAATCCGGGTCCTTATCAAAGAGGGATAACATTTCAAGTAAACACCAAATTCACTATTTTGTTTTCACTAAAAATACTTGAAAGAGTACCATTAAAGACTACTAAGACTTGCTCTTTTTTTTATTTTTTGCGTTATTCTTGAGTTCCATCAAATATTCATCATAGGATTGCTGGCGAGACAATTTCACAATCCATTTCCTACATGTTCCATCTTCAGGTTTTGGTATTCGGGTCAAGGTTGCAAATGCACATGTTATTACTTTATTTTTCTCACTCTTTTTTACGGGATAAGGATTTAAAGAAATAAATTGATGATCGCTAGTTTTTTTCCACTTGTTGTTAGAGAAATATATTAAATCGCCAGATTCATAAACAGCACAGTCAAAACAAGCATTTTCTGTAAAAATTAAACTATCTACGTACCCCTCTTCATTAAAGAAATATTTATGATTGGTATTATAATATGGTGTTCTATAAAGGATAATATCCACATCTACATATTTTCGAGTGAGATCGTCTAATGAATCTATCTTTCTTTCAATTATTTCAAATTTTGCTACTTTATTTGACTTTATTTTTGACCAGGATTTTTTTAGGGTTTGCAGATTTGTATTAACCGTTTCCTGACGGAATCCTAAGAGGTCAATCTGTGCTGAAGCATATTGGATTGAAAAAAGAAAAAAGCAAAAAAGGGAGGCTCTAAGAAACATCATTTTTGAAGATTTATTGATACATATTTTCTGGTGATGAACAACAACATCTTAACAATCTAAATGATTTCCAGAGAAAAATTACATTTTGATTATAATACTTATTGAATGACATCCCAAAAAGCAGTAGCCTTCATTTCAAAAACCTTCGCTCCGGGAACACAGAGTGAAGGGACAGGTGCAGGGTCTACCACTACAATTTGTTTTTGCTGATCGAGCGCCATCGACAATATCCCTTCAGTGATACCAACAGCATTGGAAGTGCCCATGAATACAATGGTGTCTGCATCATTAACCCACTGCATGGCTTTTTGTATCTGGTACAGTTCTGTGTAGTATTCATCGAATAAAAGAATATGCGGACGAAGGGATTTCTCCGGATCAACTTCACCTGAAGGATCAATTTGAAATAGTTCAAATAGCGATTCAACGAGCCGCGATTCATCCACTTTATCCCAGTTAGCCTGAATCAATTCCAACCTACTGATTGCATCCACTTGCCTTTTTTGCTCGATGTATCCATGGATTTCAATCAACAATTCTTCCGGATGATTTGCTTTGCGATGGAGTCCGTCTACATTTTGGGTAATCACCCGATATCCTCGCTGCGACAATGTTTCATGAGTGATGTTGGGCAATGCATGTCTGCAGGAAACAAAGCGTTTATAGTACCAGGATAAAAACGATGCTGGATCAGTGATAAATTTTCGGTAAGTGGCCATCTCCATGGGGTTTTCCTCCCAAATGCCACTGGCTCCCCGAAAGGGTTGAATGCCCGATTCTACAGAGATGCCGGCACCGGTAACGAAAACTGCATTGGTCATATTCATGACCTGAAATTAACAATAAAAACAACTTCGTCATCTCTTTATCATACAATGCAAGAGGACATGGAAATCTTATAATCTGACAATTGTAAGATTAACCGTCATGCTTTACAGCATTCGTTTGATTTGGGTTACATTTGAAAAAACATTTCCCCATGCAAGAACAGAACTTCAGCAACCATGCCCGTTACCATGGCTTATACCACTTCGTTACTGCACCGCTTGTCCTGATCGGATTGATTGGCAGCATCATCAACTTCACCAACTCAGCACCTGAAAACGCATACAGTGCATCACTGTTGGTGCTCGTATTTTTCATCCTCTTGCTGTTGGGATGGATCGTGAGGGGTTATGGATTGAAAGCCCAAGACAGGGCCATCCGCGCAGAAGAAAGTCTGCGTCATTTCATCTTGACCGGAAAGCCTCTTGATAGCAGGTTGCGGACCGGACAAATTGTGGCATTGCGTTT